>CAJAHC010000413.1 GCA_903939355.1 uncultured Methylococcaceae bacterium
AGCAATCGCGATCGATGCAGCTGCTAATGCAGCTAAGGCAGCCCAGTCTTCGGGAGTAGTGCCTATTACCTCATTACCCGATACGCCAGTCGTCACCAATATACGTTCTTCGGTAACCTTATCCAATTCAAATGCTGTGTGTAAAGCCCTTACAGCAAGCTCCATATATTTCTCATCGACAACCACAGAAATTTTAATTTCAGAAGTTGAAATCATACGAATATTAATACCTTCTTCTGCTAATGTTTTAAACATGGTGCTGGCAATACCTGCGTGGGAGCGCATGCCTACACCAACAATTGAAACTTTTACAATACTATTATCACCTGTTACTTTTCTTGCTCCCAATAGCGCGCAAGTTGCTTCCAGTATGGCTTTTGCACGCTCATAATCATTTCGATGCACAGTGAAAGTAAAATCAGTAGTTGCATCGTCTGCAATATTCTGAATTATCATGTCCACTTCGATATTTGCGTCCGCAACAGGACCAAGAATTTTAAAGGCAACTCCAGGTAAATCAGGAACCCCAGTGATCGTTAATTTTGCTTCATCACGATTAAAAGCAATGCCAGAAATTAAAGCACTTTCCATTTGAGAATCCTCGTAGGTGATGAGTGTTCCACACCCTTCTTGAAATGATGACAATACGCGTAATGCTACGTTATATTTACCGGCAAACTCCACCGATCTGATTTGTAAAACTTTTGAACCCAAACTTGCCATTTCAAGCATTTCTTCAAAAGTAATTTGCTTAAGTCTTCGGGCTTTAGGCTCAACCCTTGGATCAGTCGTATACACACCATCGACATCGGTATAAATATGACACTCATCTGCTTTTAAAGCTGCTGCTAAAGCAACAGCTGTAGTATCTGAACCGCCTCGACCCAAGGTTGTAATATTACCTCCCTCATCAACTCCCTGAAAACCGGCAACCACAACAATTTTTCCTGCATCAAGATCAGCGTGGATTTTAGTATCCTCAATTTGCCGAATTCGTGCCTTAGTATAAGTACTATCAGTTAAAATTTTAACTTGCGAGCCTGTGTATGAAGTTGCATCACACCCTAACTCATGAAGTGCCATGGTTAATAATGCAACCGTAACCTGTTCGCCGGTAGAAATTAACACATCCATTTCTCGATCCGTAGGTTGTAACTGCATTTCTTTCGCCAGTGCAATTAAACGATTGGTTTCGCCGCTCATGGCTGACAAAACCACAATAATTTGATCACCCAAATCCTGAGCTTTTTTAACTTTTTTAGCGACCATTTTGATACGCTCTACTGAGCCTACCGAAGTACCACCGAACTTATAGACATAAAGTGCCATGTAATAAAACCTTGTTGTTACGCGCTTAATTGCGCTTGCACCCAAACCAAAACACTTGCTAACGCCTCTGCCAATGCAGTTGGATCATTACCACCTGCCATAGCTAAATCAGGTTTACCACCACCCTTACCACCTACTTGCATCGCAACATAATTAACCAGTTCACCGGCTTTTATCTGACCTAAAAGATCTTTTGAGACAACAGCAATTAAACTGACTTTATCTCCTTCAACAACAGCTAAGACAATAGCGCAACGACCCAATTTGTTTTTTAACTGATCTGCCAACTCGCGTAAGGATTTAGTATCAACATCATCAAGTTTAACCGCCAAAACTTGTACGCCTTCTACATTAATGGCCTTAGCACTCAGCTCGCCACCTGCTGAACTTGCAAGTTTTGAATTAAGACGCTCCAATTGCTTTTCTAATGTCCTATTTTTTTCCAGCAGTTGCTCGACTTTTTCCGCTGCTTTTTCAGGTGGACTTTTTAGTAAAGCAGCAATACTAGCCAAAGATTTATCTCGACCCGCTATCCAATCGATACAATTACCACCCGTGACAGCTTCAATACGTCTAACGCCCGCAGCGACGCCGGTTTCACTAATTATTTTAAAACACCCAATATCGCCTGATCGCTCAACATGTGTCCCACCACATAGCTCGGTTGAAAACTCGCCCATTTTTAACACCCTGACTTCAGCGCCATATTTCTCGCCAAACAAGGCCATAGCACCGGCTTGAATAGCCATATCCTTAGCCATCACTTCTGCAGTTACAAGATTATTTAAACGAATCTGGTCATTTACCAAGCGTTCAAGCATCATGATTTGATCAGGGGTTACTGGCTCAAAATGTGAAAAATCAAAGCGTAAACGTTCAGGATTAACAAGCGAACCTTTTTGATTAACGTGATCCCCTAAAATCTGTCTTAAAGCCGCGTGCAATAAATGCGTCGCAGAGTGATTAAGTTCAGTGGCTTTTCTATCTGCCACACTGACTTTTGCATCACATAATTGGTCAATATTTAAGGTACCAGAAATTAACTTGCCTTTATGTAAAAACAGATTAACGCCCTGCTTTTGAGTATCTGTTACTTCAAACACAGCACCTGACGCATGAATGTATCCACAATCACCAACCTGGCCACCAGACTCCGCATAAAAAGGAGTTTTATCTAAAACTATCAGGCCTTCATCACCCATTTGCAAACAATCGACTGCCTGCCCTTTGCTAAATAATGCAACGATATGAGCTTCATCATTTAGACCCTCATAACCGGTAAACTCAGTTTCACTATCGAGCTTAATATCTTGATTATATTCAGCACTAAAACTACTGGCAGATCGCGCTCTATCACGTTGAGCCGACATAGCTATTTCAAAACCTGCATGATCAACCGTTAAATTATTTTCACGAGCAAAATCAGCGGTTAAATCGATGGGGAATCCATAAGTATCATAAAGCTGAAATACTGTCTCACCGGGTATAACTGAACCATGCATTTTAGCAACGCAAGCTTCGAGAAGCTTCATGCCCTGACCTAAAGTTTCAGCAAAACGTTCTTCTTCTTTTTTTAATACTCGCTCTGCTTGAGCTTGTCCGACTCTGAGCTCGGGAAAAGCCTCACCCATTTCTTCAACCAGCGGGGCAACCAACTTATAAAAGAAAACATCCTGAATTCCCAGTCGGTAACCATGTCGAATAGCGCGACGGATAATTCGACGCAATACATAACCTCTACCTTCGTTGGAAGGCATTACGCCATCAACAATCAAAAAGACACAAGAACGAATATGATCAGCTATAACACGTAATGAGTTTTGATTTAAATCTGTCGTGCCGACAATTCGAGCAGCTGCTTTTATCACCGATTGAAATAAATCAATTTCATAATTGTTATGAACACCTTGCAAAACCGCACTAATCCGCTCAAGACCCATGCCCGTATCAACAGAGGGTTTGGGCAGTGGTGTCAAAGTACCATCTGCAGCTCGGTCATATTGCATAAATACCAAATTCCAGACTTCAATATATCTATCACCGTCTTCTTCTGGGGTGCCAGGAGGCCCACCAGGGATATCTGCGCCATGATCATAAAAAATCTCGGTACAAGGACCACAAGGCCCAACATCACCCATAGACCAAAAGTTATCTTTTGCACCTATTTTTGAAAGTCGTTCAGGTGAAACACCAATATCATCAAGCCAAATATTCTCAGCTTCAATATCCTCTTCAAAAACTGTAATCCATAATTTTTCAGCAGGAATCTCCAACTCTTTCGTCAAAAAATCCCAAGCAAAATGTATTGCTTCTTTTTTGAAATAATCACCGAAACTAAAATTTCCCAACATTTCAAAAAAAGTATGATGCCTTGCCGTATAGCCGACATTTTCGAGGTCGTTATGTTTACCACCTGCCCTAACACAACGCTGAGTGGTCACAGCTTTATTGTATTCGCGCTGCTCCCTGCCTAAAAACACATCTTTAAATTGAACCATTCCAGCATTGGTAAATAATAAAGTGGGATCATTAGCCGGAACAAGAGAACTTGAAGTTTCTATAGAATGTCCTCGCTGACGGAAAAATTCGAGGAAAGCTGTGCGCAACTCAGCGCTAGTCATTTTTTTCATGGTAATAAGTGATTTTTAAAATGGTGCGTGAATACACCCTACAATTTAATATCCAAATGATCAAACAAAGCACTAATCATAGTGCCTGAAAACCCGCGTTGCATTAAAAAGCGACTACGTTTTGCCCATTCATTACGATTCAAAAATGAATCATGACCGTATTTTTTGGTATAAATACTCTCCAGCAAGTCCATCCAACTCCCCACTGTTTTCAGTACAACATCATCAAGATTAAATCCATTAATCCCATTTTTCTTAAGTTCATAATTAATCCAAATAGGACCGTAGCCTTTTTGTATTCGGTACCTAGCATAACATTCTGCATATCTAAGATCACTCTGCCAACCTTCAAGAGCTAATTCTTCTAAGGCTATCATAACCTGATCTTTTTCAAAGCCTTTTGCCAATGATTTATTCAATAATTCTTTTTGACTATGCTCCCTACGAACCAACAACTGAAGACAATAAGGTTTAATTTCCGTCTTAATACAACCAAACTCAGCTTGATCTTTATTCATGCTTTAAGTTTCTATAAATTAACCTGTTTAGTCTTCCTCATTTACAGGAGGTTCAATAATCGGTTGTAACTTGCTAAAAGCTTCCGTTCTGATCTTAGCCTCAATTTCTTTTGCCTTTTCAGGATGTTCTTTTAGAAAAACCTTAACATTATCTTTCCCTTGACCTATTTTTTCATCGCCATAACTATACCAAGAGCCCGCTTTCTGGATAAAGCCGTAATTAACGCCAAGATCGACCAATTCACCCAGAAAGGAAATCCCTTCTCCATATAAAATCTCGAATTCAGCCTGTTTAAAAGGAGGTGCAACTTTATTTTTTACCACTTTTACTCGTGTTTCATTACCGATTACTTCGTCACCTTTTTTAACCGAACCAATTCGACGAATATCCAAGCGTACTGATGCATAAAACTTTAACGCATTACCACCTGTAGTAGTTTCCGGACTGCCAAACATAACACCGATTTTCATCCTGATCTGATTAATGAAAATCACCAACGTATTAGAGCGTTTAATATTACCCGTTAATTTTCTTAACGCCTGCGACATTAAACGAGCCTGCAAGCCCATATGGGAATCTCCCATGTCACCCTCAATCTCAGCCTTGGGAGTCAATGCTGCCACTGAATCTATTACCACCACATCAACGGCACCTGAACGAACCAGCATATCGGTGATTTCCAAAGCTTGCTCCCCAGTATCCGGCTGAGAAACCAATAACTCATCAACATTAACGCCAATTTTTTGAGCGTAACTCGGATCTAATGCATGCTCGGCATCAACAAAGGCAGCGGTTCCACCAAGCTTTTGCATTTCAGCAATCACTTGAAGTGTAAGCGTAGTTTTACCCGATGATTCGGGCCCATAAATTTCAACAACCCGACCACGTGGTAAACCACCGCAACCCAACGCTATATCTAACCCAAGAGAACCTGTAGATACCACATCAATATCACGCAAAGCGCCGACATCACCCATACGCATGACAGATCCTTTTCCAAACTGCTTCTCTATCTGCATTAGAGCAGCACCTAGCGCTTTCTTTTTATTATCATCCATTATTGTTACCTATAGATTAGAAAATAGCCGACTGACTAAATTTTATTTATTATTACATAGACGCTGGGCGCCCGGATAGTCTTGATTTACAGATGCCAATTCACATATGATTAGAACTTGTCGGCTTTGGATCTGGCTTCTTTACCACCATTTAAATCTCCTTGCATTTCTCTGGCTCTCGCAATCAATAACCAACTATGCTTTTTCATCTGAGTGTCATTTGAAGCTAACAAAACAGCTTTTTTTGCAAGGTCTTCTGCCATAACTGGTTTTGATTGTCTTAACCTTAATAAAGCCAATTTATAATACAAAGTAGCATTCCGCGGCTCTATCCTAATAGCACGTTCAATAGTTGTGGTTGCTGATTCAATGTTCCCTGCTTTTGTATTCTGACTAGCCGCCAATACAAGAGCACCAACTGCGGGTGATAGGGGTGGGAAAATATCTAATGGCTTAAAAGATGGTGCTTGAGAAGTCATCGGCTCTTGTTTTGGCGCTATGATGACGGGCTGCATGCCTTGAACAGATGTTACCTGCTCAGGGTTTGGCGATACCAATCCTTGTTCAGCTGTAACAGCGCCCTGCTCTAACAACAAAGATTCTTGTACTTGTTTTTCTTGTTCTGG
>CAJAHC010000414.1 GCA_903939355.1 uncultured Methylococcaceae bacterium
ACTAAGACCAAACTTGCGGTAATACCCATGAGGTCGCCCAGTTATATTACAACGATTACGAATCCTTGTTACACTAGAATCCCTTGGTAATTTTTGGAGCTGTAAATGAGCTGTTTCTTTATCTTCATATGAAGCATTTGGATCTCTTATAATTTCTTTCAGACCCTTACGCTTAACATCAAATTGCTTTACTAATTTTTTACGCTTATCTTCACGCGCAATCATTGACTTTTTTGCCATGTTAAAATCGCCTCTTAGCTCTTAAATGGAAAATTAAACAACTTCAACAAAGCTAAACCTTCTTCATTAGTCTGAGCTGTTGTTGTGATAGTAATATCCATACCGCGTATAGTATCAATTTTATCATAATCAATTTCAGGGAAAATGATTTGCTCTTTAACACCCATGGAATAATTACCACGACCATCAAAACTTTTTGAACTTAAACCACGAAAATCTCGTATTCTTGGTATTGAGATACTTATTAAACGATCTAAGAATTCAAACATACGCTCACTACGTAAAGTAACCTTACAGCCTATTGGCATGTCGTCACGAATCTTAAAGCCAGCAATAGATTTTCTTGCTAATGTTACGATAGGCTTTTGACCGGAAATTTTTTCCATGTCAGAAAGAGCTGATTGTAGGACTTTTTTATCCGCAACAGCACCGCCAACGCCCATATTAAGGGTAATTTTTGTTATACGAGGAGCCTGCATAATTGACTTGTAAGCAAACTGCTCAACCAATGCTGGAAGGACTTTTTCTTTATATACGGTTTCTAATCTAGACATGATTCATCTTCACCTTACGCGTCAACAACTTCATTTGTTGACTTAAAATATCTGACTTTCTTTCCATCTTCAAGAAACTTAAAGCCAACTCTATCTGCTTTTTTTGTTTCAGGATTAAACAAACCAATATTAGAAATATTAATCGGCATATCCTTAACAATTATTCCACCAGAAATACCAGCATTTGGATTAGGTTTTTGATTTTTTTTAACCTGATTAATTCCCTCTATTAGAACTTTATCATTCTTTAAGACGGAAGAAACTCTTCCGGTTTTACCCTTATCCTTACCAGTACGAACAATTACTTGATCACCTTTTTTTATTTTAGCCATTTCAACACTTCCTTATAATACTTCTGGAGCAAGTGAGATAATTTTCATAAATTTCTCTCCTCTTAGCTCACGCGTTACAGGGCCAAAAATACGGGTTCCAAGTGGTTGCAAATTGTTGTTAAGAATTACAGCAGCATTACCATCAAAACGAATAACCGAACCATCAGGTCTACGAACGCCTTTGCGAGTTCTAACAACTAAAGCATTGTAGACTTCACCTTTTTTTACTCTACCGCGAGGGATTGCATCCTTAATACTTACTTTGATGATATCACCAATAGCAGCGTAACGACGATGCGAGCCACCCAATACTTTGATACACATGACCCTTTTTGCACCGCTATTATCGGCGACGTCAAGGTTAGTTTGCATCTGAATCATGATTTATTCCTACATTTTGTATATAAATAGATAATGCTATTTGTTAGCACACTCTAGAACTTGAACCAATTTGAATGTTTTATTTTTAGACAAAGGTCTGCAAGATGAAATCGCAACAACATCACCTTCGTTGCATACATTTAGCTCATCATGAGCCATCATTTTGGATGAACGCTTAATATATTTTCCATAAACAGGATGTTTAACGACTCGCTCCACTAAAACAGTAATGGTCTTATCCATTTTATTGCTAACTACACGACCAGTGATTGTTCGCAACTTAGTAACATTTTCACTCATATTTATGCGCTCGCCATTTCATTTAGGATGGTGTGGATTCGAGCCACATCACGCCTAACTTTTTTTACTTGATCAGGCTTTGAGAGTTGACCTGTACCTTTTTGCATTTTAAGATTAAATCGCTCACGAGATAGTACGAGCAATAAATCTCCTAATTCATTTTTTGTTTTTTGACGTAATTCACTTGCTTTCATTACATTATAGTCCGAGCGGTAAACAGTGTTTTTAAGGGTAGCTTAGCAGCTGCTAATGCAAATGCTTCACGTGCCAGTTCTTCGGAAACACCTTGTATTTCATACAGCATTGTTCCCGGTCTCACTTGAGCAACCCAATATTCTACACTACCTTTTCCTTTTCCCATACGAACTTCTAATGGTTTTTTAGTAATAGGCTTATCTGGGAAAACTCTTATCCATAATTTACCGCCCCTCTTGACATGGCGTGTAATAGTTCTTCTGGCTGATTCTATTTGTCTAGCCGTTAATCTTCCGCGGCCAACAGATTTTAAACCGAACTCACCAAAACTAACTGATGATCCACGTACAGCAGTACCGTTATTTCTGCCTTTATGTTGCTTACGATATTTAGTTCTTTTAGGTTGAAGCATGACTTTTTTCCTTCAACTATTTCTTTGATTCAGAATTAATAGATGCAAGATGCGCATCCATATCGAATACTTCGCCTTTGAATATCCACACCTTAATGCCAATAATTCCATAGGTAGTATGTGCTTCAGCTGTTGCATAATCGATGTCAGCTCTTAATGTATGCAAAGGAACTCGACCTTCTCTATACCACTCACTTCTTGCAATTTCAGCGCCGTTAAGACGACCACCAACGTTTATTTTTATGCCTTCGGCACCTAAACGCATTGTATTAGTAACCGCTCTTTTCATTGCGCGACGATACATGATTCTTTTTTCAAGTTGTTGCGCAACACCTTCAGCAACTAATTGAGCATCCAATTCAGGCTTTCTAATCTCTTCAACGTTTAATTGAACAGGAATACCAATCATTTTCGAGATTGATTGGCGCAAAGCATCAATATCTTCTCCCTTTTTACCTATAACTATACCAGGACGTGCAGTATGAATAGTTATGTGCGCATTATTAGCAGGCCTGTTTATTTGAATTCGGCTGACAGACGCGTTAGCTAACTTTTTCTTGATAAATTCTCTAACTTTTATATCCTGATGAAGAAATACAGAATAGTCTTGACTATTTGCATACCATCTTGAATTCCAATCTTTAACAATCCCAAGCCGTATACCTGTTGGATGTACTTTCTGACCCATTTTATGCCCCTACTCGAATTCTGCGACTTTAACTGTTATATGGCAGGTTCTTTTAAGGATATGGTTTGCATTCCCTTTAGCTCTTGCCTTGAATCTTTTCATTGTCGCCCCTTCATTTACATAAACGGTAGACACTCTTAAATCGTCAATATCAGCACTTTCGTTATGTTCTGCATTAGCTATTGCCGATTCTAGAATCTTTGTAAATATAGCCGCTGCTTTTTTTGAACTAAACTTTAGCGTGTTAAGTGCTTTTTCTACTGACAAACCACGTATTTGATCACCAACTAATCGTGCTTTTTGAGCAGATAATGGAGCATTATTCAATTTTGCCGAAACTTCCATCACATATCCTACCTTGACTTCTTGTCAGCCACATGGCCTTTATATGTTCGAGTGGGAGCAAACTCACCTAACTTATGACCAACCATATTCTCTGATATAAGAACAGGGATATGCAGACGGCCGTTATGAATTGCAATTGTTAAGCCAAGCATATCTGGAATGATCATTGATCTTCTAGACCATGTTTTAATCGGTTTCCGATTATTACTACTTACAGCATCACCAATTTTTTTTAAAAGATGATGATCAATAAAAGGACCTTTTTTAATTGAACGTGGCACGCTAATTCCTCTCTATTTCTGCTTACGACGTCTGATAATCATATTATCAGTACGCTTATTTTTTCGAGTTTTGTATCCCTTAGTCGGCATACCCCAAGGTGATACAGGATGTCTACCACCCGAAGTACGACCCTCACCTCCACCATGCGGATGATCAACCGGGTTCATTACAACTCCACGAACCGTAGGACGAACCCCTCTCCATCTCGAAGCACCCGCTTTACCAAGCGACCTAAGATTATGCTCTGAATTAGAAACCTCACCAATTACAGCCCTACAATCTGCCATAACTTTACGCATTTCACCAGATCTCATTCTTAGTGTTGCATGAGCTCCATCCCTTGCTACTAATTGGACTGAAGTACCAGCGCTTCTAGCAACTTGAGCCCCTTTACCAGGCTTTAGTTCTACGCAATGAACAGTCGTACCCATTGGAATATTGCGTAGAGGCATACAATTACCTGCTTTTACAGGAACTGTTTCAGATGAGATAATTTCTTGACCTATAACTAATCCTTTAGGAGCAATAATATATCTTCGCTCTCCGTCCCTGAATAAAATCAAGGCAATATTCGCAGTTCTATTAGGGTCATATTCTAACCGCTCAACAATAGCAGGAATATCAAGCTTATTTCTTTTGAAATCAACAATACGGTAGTGCTGTTTATGTCCACCACCGATATGGCGTGTTGTTATGCGCCCTTGATTATTACGACCGCCACTTTTACTTTTTTTAGCCAGTAAAGGTGCAAAAGGTTTGCCTTTATGTAAGTCATCATTTTTGATGCGTACAACAAACCGTGATCCCGGTGACGTCGGTTTTGATTTTACAATCGCCATGCTTTCTACCGTTTCCTATTGATCTATCACTTTAAAAATTAAGCAGCAGAGAATTCTATATCATGACCAGGCTTAAGCTTAACATAAGCTTTTTTCCAATCAGATCTTTGGCCCAATGTTTTTCCAACTCTTTTCTGTTTGCCTTTAACGTTCAAAACATGAACAGAATCAACCTCTACACCGAACATAACTTCAACCGCATTTTTTACTTGTTTTTTAGATGCAGATTTGAGCACCTTAAACACAAATTGTTTGTTTTTTTCAGCGGCGTTTGTGCTCTTTTCAGAAATAATAGGCGACTCTAAGACGCCTGCTAACTGATATACATTATTAATCATACCAAGCGCCCCTCTAATTGCTTCAACGCTCCTGGTGTAGCTATTACTTTATCTGCCGAAACCAATAACACTGGGTTTAAATTTACGGCCTCAATAACGTTCACATATGGAATATTCCTTGAAGCTAATGCCAAATTAGCTGTTACTTCTTCAACTACAATTAATATTCTCTTTGCATCTATACTTTTAATCTTCTCATTGAATGCTTTAGTTTTAACTGAAGTAGGAATAATATCATTACTAACAACCAAACGATTCTGTCTTAGTAATTCAGACAAAATAGACCTAACACCAACACGAAACATCTTCTTGTTAAGTTTCTGTTCGTAATTTCTAGGCCTTGCAGCAAACGCAACACCACCGGTACGCCAGATTGGACTTCGTATTGTACCAGATCTTGCACGGCCTGTCCCTTTTTGTCTCCAAGGCTTAGATCCACCACCACTAACATCAGATCGTGTTTTTTGAGCTTTTGTTCCAGCTCGAGCACCAGCCATATAACGAACCACTAGTTGATGCACTAATGTTTCATTAAAAGACTGTCCAAAAACAGTTTCTGCAACCTCAACAGAAGAGTCTTTATCATTTAAAGCAGGTATTTGCAAACCCATGACTTAACCTTTATTTCGCATTTTCATTGCGGGAGTAATTACTACATCACCGCCTTTAGCTCCAGGAACTGCGCCCTTTACTAAAATTAAATTTCTTTCTGTATCAATTGCATGAATAGTAAGGTTTTGTATGGTTGTTTTAACATTACCCATATGACCTTCCATTTTTTTGCCTTTAAATACACGCCCAGGAGTTTGACACATACCGATAGAACCGAGCACTCTATGTGATCGAGAGTTACCATGCGTAGCATCCTGCATACTAAAATTATGTCTTTTTATACCACCAGCAAATCCCTTTCCTATGCTCTTTCCTTGAACATCAACAACTTGGCCAGCAGAAAAAATATCTACTGTTAATTGTGTGCCAGTAGAAAAACCAATACCTTCACCTTCTTCGAGCCTAAACTCCCAAAGTCCGCGACCTGCTGTCAAATTTGCCGCTGCATAATGACCAGCCATTGCTTTATTAACTCTTGAAGATTTTTTGTCACCAGCTGCTACCTGAATTGAACGATAACCATCAACGTCAATACTTTTAACCTGAGTAATTCTATTCGAATCAATCTGGAGCACAGTAACTGGGACTGACGAACCATCCTCACAAAAAACTCTGGTCATACCACATTTACGACCTATAAGACCTATTGACATCTGCCAATTCCTCTATTTTTAATTCAATTTTATTTGGACATCAACACCAGCTGCAAGATCCAACTTCATTAATGCATCTACTGTCTTTTCTGTTGGCTCAACGATATCCAGCAATCTTTTATAAGTTCTTAATTCGTATTGATCCCGCGCATCTTTATCAACATGAGGGGAAATTAGAATTGTAAAACGTTCTTTCTTAGTAGGCAGAGGAATAGGGCCTTTAACTTGCGCACCCGTTCTTCTTGCTGTTTCTACTATCTCACCAGCCGACTGATCAATTAATTTGTGATCAAATGATTTCAATCGAATTCTGATAGTTTGATTTGACATATATATTACTCAATTATTGATGCAACAACACCGGCACCTACTGTACGACCACCTTCACGAATTGCGAATCGCAAACCGTCTTCCATGGCAATCGGTGAAATCAATTTAACTTTTACTGATATGTTATCACCAGGCATTACCA
>CAJAHC010000415.1 GCA_903939355.1 uncultured Methylococcaceae bacterium
ATCCATAATGTGATTATTTGCAAGGGTAAGCAGATTAAATCCGGCAAATTTCAGCGCATCAATTGTTTCTGGGACGGCCTTTATAGCTGGGCCGGTTTTTTTGATTGGAGTTCCATTTATTAATAGGGGTGCTTCCAAATTTGTGATCGCAAAGTCCGCATTTCTAATTATAGGTAAGAAATCATTGTAAAGCTGATTGTAATTTTTATTTTTTATTACCTCTTCTGTCCGGTATCCTCCGTAAAAATCACCGGTAATCAATATTTCTGCAGATTTATTCATGTTCTTTAGATTCTGAGCGTATTATTTCTGCTAGTTGGTCAGACGACATATATTCTGCTTCAGGCCACTTTTTGATTATGATGGATAAAATCTGGCTTAACGCATGTAAGTTGTCTTTACGGTTTCTTTCATTGATAAATCCAATATAGTTCACACGATGAGAGCTTATGATAGCTGGTTTATGCCATTTGAATGCTAATTCTATCTCTTTCAAGCAAGATATTACCCAATCTTTGTTTGGATTTTCAGAAGGCTCGAAAAATACATTTCGTATTAAATAGGTTTGATTAAAGGTGTTTCTTTCGCCTAGTTTGTGTCTGGTCACCTGATTTGGTTTCTGTCCTCCAGGGATAATATGTGAATTGCCACCCTGCATTGCTATTATGCCTGATTGGTGAAGTTGTGCTTCAACTTCTGGATGCCAAACATAATTGGTAGCAATGTAGGTCTTTGATTTATAACCAAACAACCTCTCGAACAAAACCAAGCCATCTTTTAACACCACTTTTTGTGAGTTTAATTCACTTTTATCATCAAAGTCCAAAGCAGCCAGATAGCTTTTTCTTTTTTCCGTAGTAATGGTGGCGCTTAGTCCGAAGAAGTTATTTTCAAAAGCAAAGGTTGTTTCGTTAGAACCAGATTGTAAAACTCTTAGCCAGCGATTAACATTTAAATGCTCCCTACCGTGAAATTGAGGTTTAAAAATATCTTCGGAAATTCCTTGCTGCCATAACTCAAAAACGTTTGTATGCTTAGGATATCGCTTTAGAGTATTAGTGAAAGGTTCGTAGAAATATTTTTCAAAATCAGATGCTTTAATCTTTTCAAAATCAGGATTAGCCACAATTGTATTTGCTGTGATTACAGGATGAAATCCATTTTTATCCTTGAATCTAGTTAATGTTTCAAATAAATGAGACAGATCATTTTCACTAGCTAGCGTATCATATTTATTGTAATGGCATTTGTCAACCCTAATTCCTGCTTTTAAAAATTTTTCATATACCTCTTTTGAAGGCATGCGAATACTACCCCAATCGTCGCTTTCGATGACAATGATTTTGCGCTTTGTGCGCCAACCAGGGATATTGAGTAATTGGCGAGAGAGTACTTGTTTAAGATTTGTTAGCATTTTATAGAACGCTCATAACTGCCGTTCTTTTTGTAAAGGCATAGATTAGAACCATTTACATAGATTGAATTTGATGCCGGGATTATTTGTCATTAGTCAAATTTACAAGGAAATCATACAATATCTTTGCCTGAATGTCCTTATTGAAATAGGTTTCTGCCACAATCCGGCCATTGGCCCCGACATGTTTGGCTTTTTCAGGATTGCTAAGCGCGCGATGCATAGTATCAGCAAATGAATCAACAGACCCAGGCTCAGCAAAATAAACAGATTCACCATCATTTAAGTAATCAGGTATTTCTCCC
>CAJAHC010000416.1 GCA_903939355.1 uncultured Methylococcaceae bacterium
AAATAAATTCACCAATATCTTGATCAAGTGTAAATCCGTTAACACCGTGTCCAGTGGTTAAAACCATCATAGTTGATGGGCCATACAAGACAAAACCCGCACAAACCTGCTCAGATCCCTTGCGCAAAAAATCCTCAACCACTGGATCAATGCCTTCACGACAACGAAGAATAGAAAAAATAGTACCCACAGTCAAATTAACATCAATATTTGAAGAGCCATCCAAAGGATCAAATAACGCCAAGTATTTTCCCTTAGGATACTGTGCAGGAATAGCAATAATATCATCCACCTCTTCTGATGCCATGCCCGCTAAATGCCCTGTCCAATTAAGTGCATTCACCATAATGTCATTAGTAATTACGTCCAGTTTTTTTTGAACCTCCCCTTGGACATTTTCAGACTCAGCACTTCCCAATACACCCACAAGATTTCCGCGATTAACCAGATGAGATATTTCTTTACAGGCCGTTACGATATTACTTAGCAACATGCTAAAAGTTCCAGATGCATCTGGTAAACCGCGCTGTTGCTCAATAATGAACTGGGTCAGAGACACCTTGTTTGTCATTTTATATATCTCCAGTTACGGTTCATGATTCCAAAAAATACTCAATCTCTGACTAGTTATGTTGTACATCAATGTGAACAACGGACAATGAACTAATGGTTATCAACTAACTTTTTCTAAAAATCGTATTGTAAATTTTATAAAAGAGTATTATTCCGGCCAACATCAAAGTAATTGCATTAGCAAGAATGATAGCCTCATCGCCAATATGTACACCATAAATTAACCAGCATAAAACACCCAATGTAAACAGGCCATACATGCTTAAGGATAGGCCCTCTGTATCTTTGGTTTTTATCGTTAAGATTGCCTGAGGTAAAAATGAAGCTGTAGTTAGTGTTGCTGCTAAATAGCTAATCATTTCTTGAGAACTTATCATTGTTTTATTTATTTTTAAAATGAATAAGGTTTATCTTAGCCATCGAAGTTATGCTAACTAATAATTTCGCACTAACTATTCTCGATATAACGATTAAATTCCCCGATAACCTGAGGTAATAGGATAACGTCGATCACGTCCAAACGCTCTACTAGTAATTCGAATTCCGGGAGGGGATTGCCTGCGCTTATATTCATTTTTATCCACTAAGTTAATAGCCCTCACAACATCATCGTACCTAAAACCAGCTGCCATAATTTCTTCAGCAGATTGATCCATCTCTACATAACGCTCAAGTATTGGATCCAGAATCTCGTAAGGCGGCAAAGAGTCTGTATCAATTTGATCAGGTGCCAATTCTGCTGATGGTGGACGAGTAATAACTCGCTCAGGAATAACCTCATAAAGAGAATTACGATAACGAGCCAACTCATATACTAAGAGCTTAGGCACATCTTTGATTGGCGCAAAACCCCCAGCCATGTCGCCATAAAGGGTAGCATAACCAACGCTCATCTCACTTTTATTACCCGTAGTTAGTAAAAGTTTACCCCGCTTATTCGATAATGCCATTAATATAACTCCACGGCAACGCGCCTGAATATTTTCCTCTGTAGCGTCTTTAGTTGTCCCAACAAAAACCTCAGTCAACATGTCCGTAAAAGCATTAACTGCAGGTGTTATTGGAATGGTATGGTATTTCACCTTTAATATCTCTGCTTGCGTAATAGCGTCTTCGTTACTCATATCTTGCGTAAACCTTGACGGCATTAACACCGCTTCAACTTTATCATGGCCCAATGCATCTACTGCCAAGGCTAACACCAGAGCAGAATCAATGCCTCCCGATAAACCCAAAATAGCACCTTGAAAACCATTTTTACGAACATAATCCTTTATGCCCAGCACCAACGCCTTATACTCACTAGTAATTTTATTATAAAGGGGCGCACAACTGTTTATTAAAGGGTTATTACCATCAAATTCAATAACACTAATTTGCTCTTTAAACTCTTCCGCACGAAATACAATATCACCTTGGGAATTTGCAACAAATGAGGCCCCATCAAAAATCAACTCATCTTGACCTCCTACTTGGTTAACGTAAATCAAAGGGATTTTTGCTGCTTTAACTTGCTCACAAATAATAGCTTCACGTTGATGAATTTTTCCGGCATTAAAGGGCGACGCATTGAGCGTTAATAAAAGCTCGGCGCCAGCATGTTTAGTTTCATCAATAATGCCACTTTTCCATACATCTTCACAAATCGTCAAACCAATAAATACGCCATTAAATTCAAACACGCAGGGTTGGGTTCCCGCACTAAAATAACGCTGCTCATCAAACACGCCATAATTAGGTAACATTTGCTTACGGTAACAAGCCAGAATACTCCCCTGATGCAAAACCACTGCACTATTATAAAGACTATTGCCATCTCGCTCTGGAAAGCCCACAACGACAGCAATATCATCGATACACTCGGCAATTTGATAAACCGCATTATTAGCGGCTGAAATAAAATCAGCCCGGAACAACAAGTCTTCAGCAGGGTAGCCAGTAATAGTAAGCTCAGGAAAGACCACTATGTCTGCACTCAATTCATCACGCGCATAACTAGCTGCTTTTATAATATTATCAACATTAGCAGCTATATTACCGACTAGGAAATTGATTTGGGCGAGTGCGATTTTTAATGACATAGCAGTTTTCTTAATTTGATCGATAAATAGTGAATAGACTGTCTTGCAAACATTATACTTATTTTGAGGGTGTCTTGATCATGACAATTCATGAAACCACTTAAAAACACCACTCATTTTTAATGATATATTCATTTAAAATACCTTTTGCTCAACTTATTATCTTTAGCGTTATCAAAGACAGTC
>CAJAHC010000417.1 GCA_903939355.1 uncultured Methylococcaceae bacterium
AAGCTAAAATACTTTTAAAAAGGGATAGATGATAAGCTCACTATAAATACTATGAAATTTTCCATTATCATTCCAACGCTAAACGAAACAAACGTTATCCAAACTTGTCTATTAGCTCTACAATTTATAAGAAAGGACTGCGAAATTATCGTTGTAGATGGCGGTAGTCTCGACAATACTGCTGTTCTTGCCAAACATCTAGCTGATAAGGTGATAATCTGCAGCAAAGGCCGTAGCCTCCAGATGAACAGGGGCGCTGACCATGCGACCGGTAATGTGCTCATATTTTTACATGCCGACACCTACTTACCTAGTAATGCCTTAACTCTAATCGAACAGCATATTAGTCAACATAAACAATGGGGGCGTTTTGATATAGCTCTAAATGGCAATTCTTTTATGCTAAAAATCATTGCATTCATGATGAACTGGCGATCTCGATTAACGGGGATTGCAACTGGTGATCAGGTTATTTTTGTTACACAGCAACTATTCAATAAGGTTGGTCAATATCCGGAAATTAACTTGATGGAAGACATCGCCCTTTGTAACATGTTAAATAAAATCAGCAGACCCATCTGCCTGAAAGCCAAAGTAACTAGCTCTACTCGGAGATGGGAGCATAATGGCTTATATAAGACTATACTGCTCATGTGGTGTATTCGCCTAGCTTACTTCTGTGGCACTGACCCTCAGAAACTAGCGGTTATGTATTCTGAAAATATATTTACTCAATTTAAATGGAAAACTTTTTGGAAATGGAGACACTCTCCTAAGAACAATTGACGATAATGCAAAAAATCATTACCTAATTATCAGAGGATTTCGTGGAAACCATTATTCGCTTAACCGCCTCAATCGCTATTTTTTTTATCATGATTTGCTGGGAATACTTAAGCCCTAGAAGGGTTCAGCTTATTAAACGCAAAGCACGTTGGCCGGTCAATATTGGACTGGCTCTATTCAATATCATTTTAATGCGTTTAACTGTTGGTAGTATTGCCTATCTTAGCGCGGTTAATGCCGATCAACATTCATGGGGGCTTCTACATTGGCTCGCTGCGCCAGAATGGCTATCTATCATAGCCACTTTATTATTTCTTGATTTTGCCATTTACTGTCAGCATATTGTATCGCACAAATGGTCCCCGCTTTGGCATCTTCATCAAGTTCATCATACTGACCTAGAATTTGATGCCACCACAGCAGTCCGCTTCCATCCCTTGGAAATCCTAATTTCAATGCTTTATAAAGTCCTATGTATTTATTTAATAGGCGCTGATCCTTGGGCAGTTATCCTGTTTGAAATCATTCTCAATGCGGCAGCAACATTCAATCACAGCAATATCAACATTCCTTTGATTCTTGATAAGAAATTGCGTTGGCTAATGGTTACCCCAGATATGCACCGCATCCATCATTCAACTATTAAGTCAGAAACTGATAGCAATTACGGTTTTTTCCTTTCCTGCTGGGACAGACTTTTTAAAACTTATTTAGCCAGCCCCAATCAGTCTCAAATCACCCTGTCCATAGGTTTAACTCCTTTTAGACACCAACATGAATTAGGCCTTGTGTCGTTACTTCTATTGCCCTTTAAATCACTGCGACGGTAACAATGACAATTAAACACCCTGATGCCGTGCTAATGATTTTCTGTAAAGCACCCATTATCGGTGAGGTAAAAACCCGCTTAACCACTGAATTAACTTCTGAACATGCTATGCAGATTCACATTGAACTTGCTGAAAGAACCCTAAAACTAGCCACACACAATCAGTTATGTAATGTACAACTCTGGTGCACACCCTCAATTGAGCATCCATTTTTTACTGCATCGGCACTAACTTATCCCATCAGTCTTCACAAACAAGATGGTATTGATTTAGGCGAGCGCATGAGTAATGCTTTTTGCATGACACTCATTAATTACTCACGCGCACTACTGATTGGCTGTGATTGTCCATCACTAACCCAAGAAAATCTAGAGGAGGCTTTATTTGCCTTAAATCAAAAAAATTCTTGTGTACTGGCGCCAGCAGAAGATGGTGGCTATGTGCTGATTGGTCTCAATCAACCACACCCTGAACTCTTTCTTAATATAGAGTGGGGGACTGATCAGGTGCTTGATCATACTTGCACTCTTATTAAACAGAACAATCTCAATTATCATGCGCTCAATGAACAGTGGGATATAGACACTCCCAAAGACCTAAAAAGATATCAAGAGCTTCTCTTAAACTAATCAGAGTTGTTCATATAAAGCTAAATATTCTTTAGCACTTCTATTCCAAGAATAATCTTTTTTCATTCCATTAATTTGTAACTGTTTCCAGTTCTTTGAATCCTCATAAACAATCAGTGCGCGCTTGATTTCCTCCATTAACGAACCAGTTGTTGGCGCCTTAAAAACAAAGCCTGTTGCCGTCTTATTTTTAAGAGTTTCTGGCAAGGTATCAACGACAGTATC
>CAJAHC010000418.1 GCA_903939355.1 uncultured Methylococcaceae bacterium
GGTATTGGCAAGAAAACGTAAGCGGATTACCTGATGCTACATTTAATAACCTTAGGATCGGATTTCTCGGCTTTTCGCTGGGAGTTTTTTACCAATATCCTAAGCCAATTTTAACGATGTACCCATATTTAGGCATTAGGGCAAGCTACTTTATCATCCAGAATCATTACGATGTCTCCGGTAATATATTAAAAATGAGTGGATATGACATAAATACCATGCCATTTATTGGTGTTGAGCATGTGTTCTTTAAGAAAATGATTGTGGGACTCGAATATGGATATACATTTGGGCGATACCGACAAATCGTAACCAATTTGGATGGTACTACCGATCCAATAGTCCTGGTTAACGGACATCAAGTCGGATTAAAAATTGGTTTCAAATTTCCAAAACACTAACTCTAAAATAGGTTATGGGAAAATCGATGTTAATCTTGGTTGTTTTTATCGTTTTACCTTTTCGCACAACTTGTCAAACAATTTATGGTACAAATGGCCTTTTGAGTATCCCGTCAGCCGAGATGAAGGCTGATGGGACATTCATTATGGGTGGTAATTTGCTGCCTGCAATTAATCAACCTTCTTGGGGTTATAATACCGGAAACTACTATTTTAATCTGACCTTTTTACCATTTCTTGAAGTTGCCTATGTGTGTACATTACTGAAAATTGCAAACTCCGGCCACTTCACCAACCAGGATCGGGCTGTGAGCATCCGCTTGCAACTGTTTAGAGAAAAAAGGTACATGCCATCTATTACATTTGGCTTTCACGATCTCTATTCCAGCGTTGAAAATGGAAACCAATATTTCAGAGCCACTTATTTAGTACTTACTAAACATTTCGGCGTCTGTCGAGCCAAACTTGGTTTGACTTTTGGCTTCTGCCCAAATATGCGGAAATACAGTCCCCTCCGTGGTCCATTCGGCGGTCTGTCACTAACTCCAACCAGATTCGATTCTATTAGTCTACTTGCAGAGTATGATGGCAATGGTATAAACTTAGGAGCCAGACTTCTGCTTTTTAAACATTTGTATTTGTTTTCGATGGTGCAACATCTCAAATTTTTTACTGGTGGAGTCGCTTTCCACGTTTATTTGTGATTTCTATCCTTTAATAGGATTTCCTTTTTGGGTCATAACACAAGGGACATTGAATAAGAATTAGCAAATTGATACTTCTTCCGTGTTCAACTTTAGCATTGATTGCTTGATTTGCACTTTGAATAGTTGTGGATGACCCTTTAAGTTTAAACGTTGATTAATAATCATCCATTAGAAGAGAGAGAATGAAAAAATTAAAACAATTGTTGATAGTATTTATCAAAGTGGTAAGAAACATATGAAGGCACAGTTAACTTTTTGAGCGATCGTACGGAATGGTAAAGTAAAACTCAGAGCCCTTGCCAGGTATGCTATCCAGCCAGAGCTTACCACCAAGCATGGCTGCATAAGCTTTGGATATGGACAGGCCCAGTCCGGCACCTTCATATGGTCTGGTAATGAGCGTATCAGCTTGCACAAACCGCTCAAATACAGAATTCTGCATTTCTAATGGGATCCCAATTCCAGTATCGTTGACGAAAAATTCA
>CAJAHC010000419.1 GCA_903939355.1 uncultured Methylococcaceae bacterium
CTGGTTGTGGTGTTTATCTATGATCTTGATAGGCCTAAGCAGAGTTTGTTTAAGGTAAGTCAGCAGCCGATAATAGAACTGCAGGAAAGAATGAACGAAGCCTTGGCAAAGCGAGCATTGCAGCAGCCATAAAGTTCTCGGTAATCATTAAATGGAAATTACCTTGGTAAACCAGATCAGATAGTTCGAGTTATTAATCTCTTTAAAGGGCTGTTTTATGCAGCCCTTTTTTGTTTAACCTGACTAATTTAGTCTCAGTAAGTCAGGCTAGATAATTCTCAGAACTAACGTTTTAGTACAAATACTAAAATGTTAAGGTTTACGACAACTGAAAAACGTTATGCTCATATCCCTGTGAAAAGAGTATAAATGACAACTCCATTGAAAGAATCTGCTGAAGGTAGAATATGCAAATTTCCCAATTGCCAAAAATTATTAAGCATCTATAATCATCAGGCATACTGCCACATTCATATTGAACAGATGTCCTCCCCAACAGCACTAAAAAATAGGCGAATACTACCTACCGAACTTCTTATTGAATGATCAATAATTTATTAGATCATTGATTTATCACTATTGACTTCACTTACATAACTCCAATGAACACTCGAATAAATATTCGATTGAGTTGTGCAATGATATTTGGCATACTGCCAATGGTCTCTCTCTTCCAAATCGACAAGGTAGCAATCTAATTCACTGCTGACAACTTTCAATATATCTTCATTATTCGGCTGCTCTTTGGTAATCAAAAACTGAACGACAAAGGTTGTTTCACCAACTTTCCCAATTAAAGCCACAGGGTCAGAGTTTTCCTTGTACGTAATTTCGATATACTCATTCTTCCTGTCAACTAATCCCTCAGTCCAACTGCATCTCTGGCATCTCACAGTCATAGCATTCTCCTTTTTCGTTAACCAGTGGCATTAACTTGCACTTCTGCCTACTTTTTTTGCATCATAGACTTTTGAATCTATGTCAAGATCTATGTGAAATATTCTTCTACCTACTGTGGTAAATACGGAGTTTACTAAAGGAAGGCTAAAATCAGAACATTTTTGTATTTTCACATATAAGTTATTTTTCCATCCACCCCCTCACACCCCTCCCCCAGTCAACTTACGATCGACTAACCTGCCTAAACTGACTAACTCTTCCCTACTAAGAACAAATTACACTATTATCTGCGTATCTTCTGAAAGGACGCTGAGGTAGTTGTGATAGGCATAAACTCGGTCTCTTTTTTTATTGGTGATTTCTTTAAGGATTCCAGCTTTGCAAAGCCCATCTATAGCCTTGCTTGCTGTAGGCTTGGTTGTATTTAGGAGCTTCATTGCCATCGGCATAGTTATAATCGGATGATTGGCAAGGCAATCAAATAAACGAATTGCATACATGGTGGCTGATTTATGATTTGCAACAGCATTTCGGCTTTGGTTTTGAATGGCAAATAATCTATAAGCTGTATCGATTGCATTTTCACCAGCCTGTTTGACACATAACAGGAAGAATGCCATCCAGCCTTCCCAGTCGCCTTTGGTTCGTACTTGATTCAAATGCTGATAATACTGCTGCTGATGTTTCTTAAATGACAGACTCAGATAAAGAATAGGCGAGGATAGAATTTTCCAGTGCTCCAGCAACAGTGTTATAAACAACCTTCCAATTCTTCCATTACCATCAAGAAACGGGTGTATTGTCTCAAATTGAACATGGACAAGACCAGCCCTAATCAGCGGCGGCAGATTATCATTACTATGAATCCAATGTTCAAGGTCTGTTAAAAGTTTACCGAGATGCTCAGGTGGAGGCGGAACAAAAACTGCATTGCCAGGCCTGCTTCCGCCAATCCAGTTTTGAGTTATTCGGATGGTGCCTGGCTGCTTGTTTGAACCTCTAGCACCTTTCATCAGATGTTCATGTATATTACAGAGCAGTCTTGAGCATATTGGAAGACCTTTGGGTTTTGACAGTTCATTCCGTGCATATTCAAGGGCATTAGTATAATTACATATTTCTTCAACATCAGCAGGAACTTTGCTTTCATTGGTTGCCTCAAAGGTGAGCACATCTTCAAGTGTGGCTTGAGTTCCTTCTATCTGCGAAGAAATAACAGCCTCTTTTCGAACAAATCCATAAATGAACCATTCGATGTTCGGTATGAGATTGGCAGCAACCTGAAGTTTTTCGAGAGTAGAAAGAGCCTCCAAATGGAGAGCTTTAAGTTTTTCGTCAAAATTAAAGGGAGGATTTTCAGGTGGAAGCGAATATGGAATAAAAGCCTTAGCCTTTTCTCCAGCTACCGTTGAAATCTGATATGTTCCTGTAATTCGTTTCATATATTTAGCCAATAACCCTTTACTAATCAATAACGTTAGTAAAGATATCTTATCTAATATCGGCATATAGTCAAGGATTGTTTACTAAATATTTCGATATATTTATTGTTCAAAAATCCCTCTTAAACTATCAAAAAGACAGATTAACCTCGATATACTATCTGTATCGAGGTTCCAACCCCCTCACGTCCTTCCCCAGTCAACCCACGATCAACTAACCTATCCAAACTGACTAACTCTCCCCTACCTCTTCACCTGACTAACCAGTGCAGCACCTGGCTGATCAACCTTGTTATCTGACTTTTTACCCTAACCTACCTAAAATGGCTAACTCTTCCTTGTTGAGGAATTATTTAGATGGTGAGGCACAGGTAATTTAATTCTTTTTTATAAGAATATCACTATCTTTAAGGCTTTTGTTTTTTTGTAAGTAATATTGAGCATTATGACCTTTTAGGTCTTGCATATTAATATCAGCACCATTATCAAGAACCATTTGAATAAGGCTGATGTCATCGGAGAGTTGACATCAGCCCATCAATATATTCTGACCATCTTTGTTTGTTGCATTAATATCCACACCAACAGACATAAGCATTTCAAACATTTCATTCTTGTTTTGCGAATATCCCAAAAGAGCCCCAGACAACAAAGCATAACTATTAGATTCGTTAACTTTTGCCCCTAACGGCTCAGCTTTGATATCAAAAGAC
>CAJAHC010000420.1 GCA_903939355.1 uncultured Methylococcaceae bacterium
CTCTTCTTTTCATTTTTCTGGTCCATTCTTATGTCCTCGCGGACTTTAAAAGGTAACAGATTTTCACTTATAGCTTTGTTCAAATTTTCGGCGCCAGCTCTCTCAGATCAAGAGTAAAGAAATGGCATTTTTAGAAAGATTTAAAATAAATGTGATAATATTGACGTTACCTAATTTTTGGTAATTAAACCCCCTCCTCAATTTTTAAAATAAATAGGATCTACTATGAACACTAAAATGATTATAGCGACAAGCTTGGTTGCGATGGCTTTATTGTCTGGCTGTAATAAAGGCGAAGAAGCAAAAGCACCTGAAGGAACAGCGGCACCTGCTGAAGTAGCAGCGCCAGTTGTTGCACCTGCTCCTGTTGCGGCTCCTGCAGAAGCTGCAGCACCTGCTCCT
Organism: uncultured Methylococcaceae bacterium; assembly: GCA_903939355.1. GTDB lineage: Bacteria > Pseudomonadota > Gammaproteobacteria > Methylococcales > Methylomonadaceae > Methylobacter_C. The sequence goes on from CAJAHC010000420.1 coordinate 403, forward strand.
GTTGCGGCTCCTGCAGAAGCTGCAGCACCTGCTCCTGTTGCAGCTCCCGCTGAAGCACCTGCAAAATAAGATCCGCTATATCAGCACCCAATCGCTTGATTGGGTGCTACTTCAACTATAGGGTTACTGACGTATCCTTTGCCCCTCGTTTTTTTATTCTACATTCTGATCTATCGAAGATAGTGGTTCTAGTCGTCAATAGACTGCTAATAGTTTTTCGCTGTGTTTAATTTTTTGAGTACATAGAGTGTCTTTTGATCAAGATTATCAATAACAAGACAAATAGAAACTATTATTTTGTAAAAATACAACTTTTCAGGCTTTTTTGTTGCTTTGTAACATAACTGTAACATAACTGTTATGTGGCTGTAATATTCCATGGTTATTCTTGCCTTAGTTTTTTTGATAACCACTGAGAGCAAAAATGAAATTCTCGAAACTAACTGTGGCAATTGCCGCAACCTTAGGTGCAACGGCATCATTCAACGCTTTTGCGATGGATCTCTATGTAGATACTAAAACAAAACAAATTTACGCAGAACCTGGCCGTGGTCGTGAGTTGATGGGTTCTTTTGAAAAAGTAGCCGAAGCACCGGCGCATAGTTCAGCGGCTCCTGCGGCACCTTTAGCGACTAAAGCAGAAGTGGCGGCAATCAGAGAAGAGCTGGACTTAAAGAACAACGAAATAAAAGCCTTGTCAGAATTTGCTGCAGAAGCCAATGGGCCGGATTCAGCGCACGTCAGTCTTAAAGATGGCATCCATTTTGCTACTAAAGACGGTAATTTCTCCGCTGGTATCAATGGACGTTTGCAGGTTGATTCACAAATTAATAATCAGAGTTTCGATACTCCAACGAATGGTTATCAGGCTAATGGTACGCCAGCATCATTAAATAATGGAGCGACTTTACGTCGTGCTCGTTTAGGGGTTGAAGGTACTTTCTTTAAGAAGACTGACTATAAGTTTGAATACGACTTTACAAGAGGTACGGGTACAAATGCTGGGGGTATTACTGATGCTTATGTGCGCTATAATTTTTCTAAACCATTTTCAGTTAAAGTGGGTGCTTTTAAAGAACCTTTCAGTTTAGAAGAGGCCACTAGTAATCGTTATATCACATTTATTGAACGAAACATTTCAGTTAACACATTTGTCGACAATTTAAATACTTATAAAGTGGGTATCGGAGCTAATTATGCAACTGATCGCTGGCAAATAGGCTCATCTTTGCAAACTGAAGGCGTGGGTGCTTACAATGCATATGGTACCGGTTCGACTGCAAGTGCTACTGGTGCTAATGGTGGGGCTAACCGTAGTGGCGGTTCTGGCGATACCTCATGGGAAGTTAATACTAGAGTGAGTGGCGTGCCTTGGATGGAAAGCAAAACTAAGTTCTTGCACATGGGTGCTTCTGGATCTTTTATTAACATCAATAACAACTTTAAAGCCGATGGTACATATAATAATGGCGGTATAATTTACGCCAACGGCTTGGGTGCTAACGTAGATCGTAGTGCTATATTAAGTACCGGTAATTTGACGTCAAGCGGTAAACAGTCTGCTTCAGGTGCACGCTTAGCGGACAATGTAACCCGATTTGGGGCAGAGTCTGCGTTAGTTTATGGGCCTTTCTCGGCGCAAGCGGAATATATACAAAACAATGTCTCCGGTCAAGGCTACGACAATGCTTCCCTGGAAGGTGCTTATGGTTACGTGACCTATTTCTTAACCGGTGAGTCACGCAATTATAAAGCTAAAACAGCGGCTTGGGATCGTATAAAACCTAACCGTAACTTTGATATGAAAGGTGGTAAAGGTGCATGGGAACTTGTGGCCGGTTACGATTGGATGAATTTAAATTCCGGCGGTGCTTTGGGTGGCGCAGCAACTGTAGTTAAGGGTGGTATTAACTGGTACCCTCACTCACACCTTCGAGTAATGGCTAACTATCTCCATCCTATGAGCATTGACACGGCTAACGAACAAAACTATAAGGTTACCGGGGGGGGTAGCACTAGTAATTCTAACCAAGGTACTGCATTTAATGGTGCTAAGCTTGATATTTTTGAAACACGTGTGCAGGTTGACTGGTAAGACTGGTTACTATAGCTAGTTATTATAAAGAGTTAGGGTAGCTTGCTTACCTCATTAAGTAACGCTACCATAACTAAAATTTTTGATAGAATTCAATTATAAGGGTAAGGCAGCAGCAAAGGGTTAATTAATAGTTACCTTTTTATGCTGTCCCGATAAATAAAATTAAGAATTAAACGAGAACGTCTCATGAAAAAATTCAGTAAAAGAAATATTGCAATA
>CAJAHC010000421.1 GCA_903939355.1 uncultured Methylococcaceae bacterium
AACCAAACACATGCTGGAGTTCGCAGTACTGTCGAACGCGTATTTGGTGTACTTAAACTACATTACGCCATGGGAAAAGCCCGTTATCTTGGCTTAGGACGTAATCGCACCCGCGTAGAGTTGATGTGTGTTGCTCATAATATGAAGCGAGGTTTATCGATTAGACAGGAGCAGTACGCTTAAAAAAGGGGATTTGTGGGTAAAAACCGATTAATTCCAGCTAAATGAACATTAATTAGCTATTTTTTTGCAAAAAGAGTTAAAAAATCACCTTTGATCTATTGTTGGGCTAATAAAGGTCCATCGCGCAAAGGTCTCAAATTATTTTAAATATACTGAAAGTAACCACCACACTAAAAGGTGCTAAGCAAAGTATCACCTCTTGATTGTATAATACTCAAGCACTACCTACTTGTGTTAATCGATCCCTTATGAATCTTATCATTTAGACTTATATCTATCTAATAATAAGGAGTTTTCCTGTAAAAGCGTTACCGTTAACAGGACAGTAATAAAGTAGCTGTATAACGCTTAAAATTAAGTAACGGAATTACTATAAAACTTAAATTAGCCTTCTTCTGATCAATTTAATAAACTTAACGCTAAAAAATGAAAAAACAATACCCCATTGGCCCTGTGATGCTCGATGTTGCTGGCTTAAGCCTGACACAACAAGAACAGGAAAAAATAAATCATCCCAATACCGGTGCAGTTATTCTTTTTTCTCGCAACTACCAAAATCCTGAGCAAGTTACCCAACTGATTACCAGTATTCGTAATACACGCAATGGCGATATTCTGATTGCAGTAGATCAAGAAGGTGGTAGAGTGCAGCGCTTTCAAAACGGTTTTACCCGCCTGCCACCCGCGTCATGGTATGGCAATACACCAGAACTTGCGGAATCAGCTGGGTGGTTAATGGCAACCGAATTATTATCAGTCGGTGTTGATTTTAGTTTTGCACCCGTTTTGGATATTGATTGCGGTATAAGTCAAATAATTGGTGATCGTTCATTCTCAAGTGATCCTAACTTGGCTACACAATTGGCCAGTTTATTTCGTAAAGGCATGCATACTGCCGGTATGGCAGCAACCGGAAAGCACTTTCCTGGTCATGGTGCCGTTGCTTTGGATTCGCACTTGACTTTACCTATTGATACTCGTGACCTTGACAGTATTCGTGCAAAAGATTTTCTACCGTTTATACAGTTGATAAAAGACGGTCTGGAAGGCATTATGCCTGCACATGTTCTTTATCCCAACATTGACCCAAATCCGGCCGGTTTTTCACCTTTTTGGATTCAACAGATTTTACGCCAAGAATTAAAATTTAACGGCACTGTGTTCAGTGATGATTTAAGTATGACAGGTGCAGCAACGGCTGGGGACTTTCCTGAACGCGCAAGACTTGCGCAAGAAGCTGGCTGTGATATGTTATTAGTCTGCAATAATCCGGATGCGGCCGAGCAAGTTCTTGACTCATTACCTATCACAGAAGATCCTATTAGAGAGCAACGTCTTCGCAGAATGCAAGGCAAACCAGGCGACTCAAAAGCTTGTAAAAATACTGAAAAATGGCAACAAACCTCTTTACTTATTAATCAACTGATCGAAAATCATGCTTAAAGAAATAAAGTACATTCAGGAAACTGCCGACTTACTCTTCAGTGAACAAGAAGTTGAAGACGCGCTGGATAAGATGGCCGCGCAAATCAATGGCTTATTGGCTGAACTTAATCCCTTGGTACTTTGTGTCATGAATGGCGGCATAGTCGTTGCTGGCAAGCTAATCACCCGTTTAACCTTCCCGCTAACCATAGACGCGATTAACGCAAGTCGTTATCATAACCAAACCGCAGGAGGCAGCATCGAATGGGTGCTTAAACCCTCAACACCCCTCAAAGACAGAACAATTTTAATTATCGATGATATTCTGGATGAAGGTATAACCTTGGCAGCAATCCGTGATTATCTTTTGGAACAAGGTGTTATAGCTATTTACATTGCCGTATTAATGGATAAAAATTTAGGCCATAACAAACCTATTGCTGCTGACTTCATCGGACTAAACGTAGAAAACCGGTATTTGTTTGGCTACGGGATGGACTATAAAGGCTATTTACGAAACGCCCCCGGTATTTATGCTTGTAAAGAATAAAAATTAAAAGGAAACTTCAAAATGACAAAGCTTGCAATTATTGGTGGCACAGGTTTAACTCAGCTTAATGGCTTGAGCATTATCAAATGTGAAACACTGACAACACCTTATGGCACACCTTCAGCTGATTTTATTACTGGCAAATATAATCAAAAAGAAATTATATTCCTCGCCAGACATGGCAACCCTCATACGATTGCACCCCATAAAATAAATTATCGCGCCAATATTTGGGGACTTAAACATCTGGGTGTTGAAAAAATTATTGCAGTTGCCGCTGTAGGGGGTATTACTCCAGAAATGGCACCTGCACATATTGCTATTCCTGATCAAATTATCGATTACAGTCATAGTCGATTACAGACATTTTTTGAAGATGAAAACTATCCTGTCACACATAT
>CAJAHC010000422.1 GCA_903939355.1 uncultured Methylococcaceae bacterium
CGGTAAGCGCGCTTGATGAGCCTGTTTTCAATGCCTCGCTCTGAGAGCCAGTCATTATGTGCTTGGCTTTGATAGGCGCTGTCCGCATAAGCCCCTAATTCATTACCTTCAAGTAAGGTAGTGAAGTGATTTGAATCATGAACGTTACCTGCAGTGTAAGCGAGTGCTTTAATCAGTCCCTCTTCATCAACGTTGATAGGCGCTTTGTATCCGTAGGTGCTTTTGCGTTTCCCATCAGAGGCTACTTTGACGTTCCAAGCTGCATCAGGATCTTGAGTAGAGCTACCGTCTGCTCTTTTGTGAGGCCGGCATTGTTTAGCTTTTATCACACTGGCATCAATGATACTGACTTCGCCCGCTTTAATGTATAAACCCTGCTCGGCAAGTTGGTCATTAATGGCATTTAGCAAGTGCGTATTCTTACGATCATGAACACCCATTCTTATCATCGTGAACACCTACTTTATTCACGCATTGGGTTGGGTGTATTTTTACGCTAAGTGTTCACCATCCGTCAATTCTGATTGCATTTTTCGCATGGATTCACCTTTTAATTTGATGCGGTGTGCGTTATGCATAAGCCGATCTAAAATAGCATCAGCTAAGGTATTATCGCCGATCGATTGATACCATTGGTCGGTGGGTAATTGGCTCATAATCAGCGTTGATGTATTGCCGTGTCGATCATCCATAATTTCCATTAAATCGTTACGTTGTGCAGCGGTTAAAGGCTCAAGTCCCCAGTCATCAATAATTAAACAATCTAGCTTGGCCAGTGTTTGCAGGGCTTTGCTGTAGCTACCATCGGCTTTTGCTTGATTGAGCTCTAACATCAGCCGTGAAATTCGATAGTATTTGACACTATAGCCTTTTAAACATGCAGTTTTACCCAGTGCACAGGCGAGATAAGTTTTACCGCTACCACAAGGACCGGTAATCAGTAGATTTTGTCCTTTGTTAATCCATTCGCAATGTAGCAGCGAGGCCATTAGCGATTGTTTAAGCCCTCTGGGGTGCAAATAATCGATATCTTGGGCATGGGCCGAGAGTTTAAATTTGGCGGCTTTCATTAAGCGTTGCTGTTTGCGGTTTTCACGATCTTGCGCTTCACTATCGATTAACAGTTGTAGCCGTTCTTCAAAAGAAAGACCGTCATAGGTATTCGGCTGCTCTAGTTGTTGTGCAAGTGCGTTGGCCATACCGGATAATCGCAGTTCTTTGAGTTGGCTTAGGGTTTGTTGGATCATTTTATTTCTCTTTTATGAGCCGACTGCGGTTTATTTTTATCCCTAACAGACGGTTATTTTTTATGGACGTTAGCTAATAGTTATGAACTTTAACGATTGGTTTTTTAACATGCATCTGCTTAGTGGAAGCTGGCGGGGCCGCGAATATTCTCATGTTCTTGAGGCAGGATAAGCTGAGTCTTCATCTCCTTTGTTAGTAATGCGTCTTGATTGCTACGCAGAACGGCCTTAATCTGTTTCAGTCGATAGAGCTGGTTTTGATTAGCAATGGCACAGGCTTTATTAACGCGTTCTTTGGGATAGCTACGGGAGAGGTTTAATAAGCCCAGACAGACACGATAGGCCTGTTCTTCATGCTTTTTTTGTTGCAACAAGGTTTGTACCCACAGCAAGACTTCATCGCCCATAGCTTGCGCCCAGCTCATGAGACGAGCCGCATTCCATTGTTGGTGCTTTTCATGCTGGATAGGCATGTGCTCCGCAAACGTTGTTGTGCCTGGATAGTATTTTCGGGCATGCGAGGCCATGCGCTTATGATGAAAGTACAGTTCGATGAGATTTTCTTTGGCATGCAGCTCAATTTTCTCGCCCACCAGTTGATGTGGCACTGAGTAAATATGCTTGTCATATTGCACATGGTAATCAATATTCACTTTGACGGCTTTGATCTCGGTGTATTGATAGGCATGCTTAGGTAACGGATTAAGTGCTGGCTTATCAAGCGATTCAAACCAAGAGTTACGCGTACCAGGCAGTTGTTTAAAAGGTTTATTGTTGACCTCTTCCAGTAGCGCTTTAATGCAGTGATTGAGCTCAGCTAAGGAGAAAAAAGTGTGATGGCGTAAGCGCGCTAAAATCCAGCGCTCGATAATTTGTACGCCAACTTCAGCCTTCGCTTTATCTTTAGGCTTTAAAGGTCGTGCTGGAACTAATGCAACACCATAGTGAGCGGCCAGCTGCTGATAAGAAGGATTAATATCGGGATCATAACGACAGGCGTTCGTCACGCCGCTTTTCAAATTATCCGGCACCACAATCTCAGGCACCCCTTGTAAATACTCGAATGCACGTACATGGCTATTAATCCAGTCAGGTAGCTTTTGGCTCCAAGTCGCTTCGCAAAAGGTATAGTTGGAAGCTCCTAAGACCGCGACGAAGATTTGTGCCGTACGCATCTCGCCGCTGACATGACTGACAATAGGCACCGTCTGGCCGGCATAATCGACAAAGAGCTTTTCGCCTGCTTTGTGCGTCTGGCGCATCGAGCGCTTTTGCTTTTTTAACCACTCACGATACAGCCGGCAATATTGGGAGTAGCTAAAGCAGCGCGTAGGATATTGCTGTACATACTCCTCCCAGAGCAATAGCAGCGTCATACCTTTTGGCTTTATTTCACGATGAACTTCCAGCCAATCCGGCAATTCCTTGCGTGTAGCGACATTAGAGTCAGCAGGTTTAGGATAAATAAGCGCAGATAAGTGCGTATCATCTAAAGCTTGAATAGCGGACCAATCCAAGCCTTGTTGAGTCATGGTCGAGATGATTTTTTGAATAGCGCCCAAACTCACTTGAGTGCTATGGCTAATTTGACGCAAGCTCAGATGAGCATGAAATCGAAGTCGACAGACTTCGCGTAATTTTCGCATTGAAATTCTCTGTGTTGGCATAACCATCCCTTATTTTTTAATGAATAAGGAGGCTAGCAGTTTCAAAAAATCAATGCGCAATAAGGCAATTATTGATCGTGAACACCCATGCGCATGAAACACAAAAAGTGTTCACGATCAGATGCGGTTAGGTGTTCACGTTCGATAAGAATCAGTGTTCACGATGGTTAAGAATAGGTGTTCATGATGGGTGCGAATATGCACAACTATCGGTCGGTCGGAGTTTGGTGCCAAAATAAGCGTGAGCTTGACGCCACAAGGTATTGCCAAAGTCGATCACCTGCGCTGGGATGCCTTCAA
>CAJAHC010000423.1 GCA_903939355.1 uncultured Methylococcaceae bacterium
CGTGCGATCAGTGTTGCAGCAAATCCGGCTTGGGGCGTTTTTTTCCAGTCTTCAGCCAAGATTTGGGTTAACCAGCGACAAGCCACGTCTGAAGAAACTACCTGATGACGACTACCATGAAATGGCAATCGAGAACCAATACGCCCGACAGCCCACCAAGTCTGACTAGGTTCATTGGCTTTTTCCAAACGCTTTAATAACCAATCACCGAGCTGTATTTTTTTATCAACCGATAATCGTTCCAGAACGGCTGCAAGACGAACCATATCATCATAGCCACGGGTTTTTATTTGTTTGGCAACACCGGCTTGTCTTGCTGCAGCTGGGTTAAGGTATTTTGCAATATCTGAAAAAATGCGCTCTTGTGCATTAACGGATAAGCCGCCTGCTATACGACGCCAAAGTGTCCACCATTCTGACCAATTTTGCGTTTCATTAACAAACTGGATGCCGTGTGGATAATATTTCCACAGTTGTTCCACGCGCCAATCATCAAGTTGAGCACCAAAGCCTGGGCGCAAACAAAAGCCTGTCAGACTTAGCCAGACTCTTTCATGGTTCTCTGAGCGACGATTATATTTACTGCCTTCTAAAAAAGTAGCAAATAAAGCTCTTAATAGAGGCACTTGCCATTCAGTACGTGCGCAGCCTAACTGCTTCTCTAGCTCGGCACGTAGATTTTTAACCGCTTTGGGATCAATATCTTTCGATTTGGAGCCAAAGATATTTTTGATCTTATCGGCAGCCGCATTAAATTGCGCGGGCAATGCGCCATCTGAAGGTGCTACGGCACTACCCTTTCTGATTTGAAACTCTACATTCCAGCGTTGATTGCTATTTTTAATAGAAACACATTGAATTTTGAGTGTCCCTACTTCTGTTTGAGTAACTGCCAATTCAACAACGGCTTCAGTTTTAGTGTCGGCAACTTGACTTTCAAAAGCCACTGCTAAGGGAGGCAAGGAATGAAATAAGTCGGTAATGATAACGACATCTCCCGGCTGATAGGCAACATCACCGGTGATTGAAACCAGATTAAAACGAACAGGCTGACCCAATCGCAAGGAAAAGTGATGATGCTTTAAGATAATTTCATCGCCCTCTTCACTGCCTCTGGGTAAAATACAGATGCCCTGTTGTTCTGTGCGTTTATCCGTATCAATTAACAGAAAGTAACTACGGGCTGCGCCACCGCCAATTTTAAGCTTCTTATCGCGCCGGGCTAATGCATAACTGACTGCACCATAAGCAACAGACAGCTCAGGGTGCTTGTTTTCAAGTAAAACAGGTGGCTTGCCAGCCCATGAACTGAGAAGATTGAGTAAACGTTGGGTAATTAGTTGACTACGAAAAACCCCACCATTTAGCAAAAGGGCATCAGGCACATTACCTTGACCTTTCAAAGCGTCGCTGGAAGCTGTTAAATGTAACTTTAAAAAAGCGGCAATATGTTTGCTAATGGCTGGTTCTGAAGCATAAGGCAGACCAAACTCCACCATACCACTACGCTTCCTATCAGGTAGTTCATCTTGTTTTGATAAAGGAAAAAAACCATCTAAAGCAAGGGTTTTAACTTCCTCACGGCTAATGACTACTGAACGTGAACTGCCAATTAACTTGGAGCCGCTTCCCAATAAAGTGATGGCAGCCTGCTCTGGTGCATCCTTTGCTAATAGTAATTCTTTGGCAATTCGGCATTGTTCAATTAATTGCGACAACTCTGCAGCCGATAAGCGCCTATCTGATCCCGTTAAGGCATTCAAACGACTTTCTGCTAAATGCGCCAACGCCAGATCAATATTGTCACCACCCAACATGAGGTGCTCACCCACACCAATGCGCGTCAATTTGGGTTCCTGTGCGCCCTGCTCCACTTTAATCAACGTTAAATCAGTTGTACCACCGCCAACGTCACAGACCAGCAATAAATGTACATCGGCCAATGCTGGTTTAAGGTTAACGCTATTAAGGCGTAACCAGTCATAACAGACAGCCTGTGGCTCTTCCAGTAGTTTTACTTTTGTTAGACCTGCAATAGTTGCAGCCTCTATAGTTAAAGACCTCGCTACTTCATCAAAGGAAGCCGGAACTGTAATAACAATATCTTGTTGATCCAAGGGCGAATGAGGAAACTTATGATCCCAAACCGTGCGTATGTGCGCTAAATAACTGGCACTGGCATCGATGGGCGAAACTTTGTCAATGTCATTACTATGACTCCACGGCAAAATTGCTGCACTAGGATCAGCCGATGGATGGGATAGCCAGCTTTTGGCGCTAGTTACAAATCGACCCTTGGATTTTGCACCTAACAGTCTTGCCGCTTCTCCGAGTATCGGTGCCTCACCTGAAGAATGCAGTGGCGTAGGGTAGCTTGGAAAAGCGACTTGATCAGCAGATAACTCACCGGGAGCAGGATGATAACGTACTGATGGCAATAATTGTCGTGCGGCAACTTGCCCAGGCGCTATTAATTGTTCAATTTGAAATAACTGAATGTCTTGTTGATTTTTTTCCGCGTTAGCATAGGCGACAACTGTGTGTGTTGTCCCTAAGTCGATACCGACTAAATAAGATGCTGATTGACTTTTCACGTTACGAGTAATTCTAACTTATTGATATTATGGTTATAATGGAACACCTGTGCTAGTTAACTTTACCATCAGGGTGGGGTGGTTTGTTTTCTTAGCATCTAACTTGTGCATAGATTTTTAAAAAGAATAGGTTCTTTTCTGATTGCTTTATTGTTATATGATGATTTAATGTTTAGAAGAAAAATGATTCTAGGACTTTATAAACCGTTATCGCAATTTAGTTTTGTTACTTTACTTCATAACTCGTTAATAAGTCATTATCTACCCGATTAATTTGTTAAAACCACTAACTCGTATGGTTTTTTTAGCCTTCTTAATGACTCTCTATTAAATAAATAGACCCTCATATAAGACTTAATTGAACTATTGAGTTAAAATGAACCAATAATAAATCTACCGTCTATTAACGGTGTTTCGTTTTGCAATCATATGTTTTTCATAGGTTCTTAATATGCATAAAAAACTTATTACCATCACTGGGGGAGCAGCACTGCTTCTTATGCATTCATGGGTTGACGCAGCCACTGACTTACCGGCATCAGCCAAGGTTGAACTAGGACCGGTTGAAGAAGTCTGTTCTGAATTTACTGATCCAGCATGGCGTAAAGCACAGGTGATTGATGGTGTAACCATACAAGAATCGAAACTATGTAATCCGGATAATCCTGCCGACATCGCCGCTTTTGTAAAAGGTACAAATGGCGTTTCAATGGATACCTTGATGTCAACGCAACTTGCAGCTGATGCAGTGACATTATCAGATGATCTCGATGGCGATGGTGATCCTGATAAGATAGTCATTAAACTTGAAGTTGTTGAGTTAAATGGCCATTCGCCAGACATGAAAGACCCCACCACTACCTTTGATATCTCACCCGGCATACAACCGACATTTTGGGTTTACGCTCCAAAAACGCGTGACATGTCTACCAAAAGTCTCTACGAACTCGAAGCCAATCCCTTATTACGTGTGCCCTCTCCTGTCATCCGTGTTGAACAAGATGATGTCGTTTGGATTGTTCTGGAAAACACGCATTATTTACCACACTCCATACATTTACACGGCATAGATCATCCTTTTATGGATATGGGTGGCACCGGTAATGATGGTGTTGCCCAAACCAGCAACATGGATACCATGCCTGGTCAAAGCAAAACCTATGTTATCAAACCCCGTCAACCTGGCACCATGTATTACCATTGCCACGTACAACCGCACACCCACATTCCTATGGGCTTGCAAGGTATTTTTGTGGTTGAAGAAAATAAACCTAATAATTGGGTGCAAACTTTAAACGTAGGCGCAGGTCAGGTGCGTCATCCGTCAGTTGCCGTTCTTAAAAAATACTCCAGAGAATATGATCTGCATTATCAATCAGCAGATAAAGAATTACATGAGCTTGTTGCCAGATCAGCCAACGATCCAAGGCTAATAGCCAAACACATGAATATGGAATATGACATCACTGATGCTACAGATGATTATTTCATGCTTAATGGTCGCTCCTTCCCTTATACCTTAAGGGAATCATTGATTCACATGGAGGAAAATCAAAAAGTTAAATTACGTGTTTTGAATGGTCATACTGAATCTTTGGCTATGCATATCCATGGACATAAACCAACTGTTACCCATTATGATGGTGTTGATAATGGTCCGGGTTCTTATATTCAACGTGATGTCCATGGTATGGTGCCAGCGCAACGACTTGATTTGGAATTAAGCGGTGTAGATGATGGTTTAAATAGTTTTGGGCAAGGTATCTGGATGTTTCATGACCATGTTGAAAAATCATTTACAACCAATGGACATGGTGAAGGTGGCGATATAAGCCTGGTTGTCTATAAAGATTTTATTGATGAAAAAGGTATTCCAAAGGCGCATGGAATGAGTTTGGCGCCTTATTTCTCAAAGTCTATGTGGCAAGGTAAATATCCTATCTGGCAAGATTATGATACATGGCGCAGTTTAGGCTTACCGGATCTTGGATCTGATGTTGAGCCTTCTAAAGTTGCTGTCCAAATTGCAGTTGCAAAAGCATCGGATTCCGTACTGGTCGATCAACAAGGCTCTTCGGTCTTTGAAAAGTTGATATATGGTTTAGTATTGGGATTATTGGGCTATTCATCGATCGTTAAACGTCGCCAGATTATAGATTTTGCTAGTAAGCTTTATACGATAATACTTCATAAAGTTTCAAAGGTTAAATCCAAGAAATAACATCTTCTTTTAAGCTGTTTGTCAGAGTGTTTATTTTGACAAACAGCTTAATACATCTACGTTAGAAATTTTTCCACCTGTTCCAGGAATTTAGTTTGTTGCTGAACATGAACCCAATGCCCCGCACCTTCTATTTCACTGAGTAACGCTTTTGGAAACGCTTCAATTAGATCCTCTGCTTTTACAAATGACGACTGCGCACCAGCCAAGAATAATACTTTTCCGTTAAATGGCTTTACAGATTTAAGGCAAGGAAAAGCAATAATATCGGGCCCTGCGTGATAAAAAATATCCAGATCAATACGCCAGCAATACTTGCCATCTATAAGAATAAGATTTTGTAATAAGAACTGTCTATAACTAAGCTCTTGGATATAGGGAGCAAGCCATAACTCAGCTTGTTTACGATTAGTAATTTCCGTTAAGGGTAACTTTTTTAATGCCCCAATCAGGTCATTGAAACAATGGGTATAACTGACAGGCGCAATATCCACTACCAGTAACTTATCAACACGATCAGGATAATTTAAAGCAAACCACATCGCCACTTTACCTCCCATGCTATGTCCTAGCAAAGAAGCTGTTGTTAACCCTTTTTCATCCATAAAATGAAGTAAATCTGCAGTCATAGCAGGATAATTCATGACAGGATGATGTGGAGACGACCCATGATTACGTAAATCAAGTGAATACACATGAAAGGAAACTGCCAATTTTTCTGCAACATGTCGCCAATTGCGAGATGAAGCAAAAAAACCATGCAATACAATTACGGGTGCATTTGAAGAGCTACCAAACTCTTCAAATGCCAAATCAACTGTGCTCATTAAGCATAAACGAATAGCGCACCCATCAAGCCGCCAAAAATACCACCCCAAACAACCAACCATCCCAAATGTTCCCGAATGATAGCTTGAATCATTTCTTTAACTAATTGCGGCGTAAGTTCATTAAGACGAGTATCAATCACTGTTTCTAGTTTGGTAATAATATCGAGACCAATTTTGTGTGCATCCAAACCCTCTTTTAAAGCACTTTTAAACCGCTCAGATTCAAGCATATCAACTAGTGTGACTTTCATTTTTTCGGTAAATGGTTCTTTTAAAGGAGCCAAGGCTTCTTCCCCGCCCATCATAAGCAACATGCCGCCAAAAGATGATCCCATAATTGACGAAACTAAACTTTCGTATATTTTATCGTAATCTACTGCATTCAAAAAAGGCGTTAGATTAAGCATCTTGGCGCCTTGTTGTTCCTCAGTTTCAATGAATTTTTCAATATTTTTTACAGTAAAAAACTGATGCATCATAAGTTGCTTGATAGATAATTTAAATTCTTCAAATTTATTGGGAATTATCCCCGAGCCATATAAAAAAGGTATTTTCTCAAATAACATATAAATGGCTAGCCAATTGGTAATGGCACCTGACAAGGCGAAAAATCCAATGGATTTAATCAGTTCTTGTTGAATTGGACTGATATAGCCAATCCCAATAATGACAACAGAAAGGAAATTGGTAATAAAGCTTTTGTTTAAAAATTTATTCATTATTTGTATCCAACATGGGTAGTAGCATTAATAGATATTAAAAATTTAAAACTAGATTTTTGCGTAACTCTGAATAAACACCCTGAGGCATAGGGTCATAATTCTTTACGTGATTAAAACATTCGGAAATTTTTTGAGTACACAAGCGCTATTAATTGTATAGAAGACTAATTTATACTCATTTTTAAAGCCGCTGAAGTAGGCCATGGAGCCAAAACGAGAGCCATGACAAAGATTGATATCAATATATTAATTTGTGCATCAACAGGTAATCCAGATCCTGCCATTTCTACTGCATTACTGGCAAAAATAAGCACTGGCACGTAGAGTGGTAAAACCAGTAACGACAGTATCATGCCACCTCTTCGTAACCCCACAGTTAATGCGACACCAATAGCACCAATCAAACTTAAAACGGGGGTTCCCAATAATAAGGTTAACAATAAGATACCTATAGAATGAGTTGGCATGCCCAACAAAACAGCTAATAAGGGGGCAACAAATAATAACGGTAAGCCCGTCACTAACCAATGAGCAATGATTTTAGCCAACACTAATAAGGATGATGGATGAGCGCTTAATAAAATCTGCTCCAAAGAACCATCATCAAAATCTGAACGAAACAGACTATCCAAAGATAACATAGCCGCCAATAACGCAGAAACCCAAATAATTCCAGGTGCTATTGCTTGTAATAAATGAGGCTGAGCGCCAATTCCTAATGGAAATAATGTAATAACCAGAATAAAAAACAATAATGGATTGGCTATTTCTGAGCGCCGACGTAAAGCTAAGATCAAATCACGCCGTATAATGGCAAAAAAAGCGTTTGATAAGGACATCAGGATAATAAAATACGGTTTACATCAACGTCAGGCAAATTAATGTCATGATGTGAAGTTAAAACTATCATGCCACCACTGGCACAATGTTCAGTCATTAACACTTCAATCAAAGCAATACCAGCCTTATCCAGCGAGGTAAAAGGTTCGTCCAGTATCCAAAGACAATTTTTTGTAATTAATAACCGAGCCAGAGACAAGCGTCTTTTCTGACCTGCTGACAAAGTTTGTACCAAGGCGTCATCAAAATCATCAAGATGCACTTTAGCAAGTGCCTGTTGAATTGAATATTGCCCTGTTTGACCTAAAGCCAAAGACACTTTTAGATTTTCTAGTACCGTTAGTTCTTTTTTTACACCATCTAAATGACCCACATAAGCCATATCGACGTAATAATCGGAATCATTGATTGCATCTCCGCACCACTTTACCTGACCGGTATCTGCTTCTCTAAAACCACATAAAATACGTAATAATGAAGTTTTACCACTACCGTTCTTGCCCTCCAGCAATAAGACTTGACCCGAATGTAATTCGAAGCAAAGATCTTCAAACAATACCCGATCATCTCGAATACAGCTTAAATTAACGCCTTGCAACAAAACGGTTTGAATTGTCGACATTACTTGACTAGCAATAATCGTTGACGGACTGCTTCATAAAGTAGAACCCCAGTGGCAACTGATAAGTTTAGACTTTCTACTTTCCCAAGCATAGGTACAGAAACCAGTACATCACATTGCTCTTTAGTTAGTCGTCTTAAACCTTTACCCTCCGTACCAACAACTAAAGCCATAGGAACAGAAAAGTCAGTGCTATAAATTGTTTGTGCTGTTTCACCAGCAGCACCCATAATCCACAAACCTTCACCTTTTAACCATCGTAAGGTGCGCGCTAAATTGGTAACTTGATAGACTGGTACGGTTTCAGCAGCACCACTAGCTACTTTGCAGACTGTTGGAGTAATACCGGTAGCATTATCTTTGGTAATAATGACGCCATGCACACCCGTTGCATCAGCCGTTCTAAGGCAGGCACCCAGATTATGTGGATCTTGAACATTATCAAGCACTAAAAACAAAGCTGTTTCTGTTAGGTTTTCAACTGCAGTTTTAAGGTCGCTTTCTGACAACTCGGCAGGCATTTCAACTTCAATAACAATGCCTTGATGATTATTATTCTCGGCCAAACGATCAAGTTTTTTTCTATCGACTTTTTCGGGCTCTATACCCAAGTCTAATAAGTTATCAATGGCTTGAGTTAGGCGCTTATCCTGACGCCCAGTATCAACCCATGCTTTTTGAATTTTGTTTGGAGAGTAATCCAGTGCTGCTTGTACTGAATGTAAGCCAAATAATTTACTTGATTTCATGTGTTATGTGGATGAGGATTTTTTGTTTTGAAAAAAATTGTGGATAAGATTGCTTGCGATATTTTATTAATCAATGTTCTTAGAATAACTATCATACCAAATGAGTTTATTTATGTACTGATCTGGCAGTTTAGGTTATTCGCTATGTCCGGAATGAAAAACGACTTAAAAGTAAGCTCTATTAATTAGTCAAGTTAGATAGGTTTCTTTTTACGACGTTTTTTCTTAGGCTTGTCACTGGCGACTGCTTTGTTTGCAGAACTACCCTTTTGTACCAACTCAAAATCCATTTTCTTTTCATCAAGATCAACGCGAGCTACTTTAATCTTCACGCTATCGCCTAAACGAAAATTGACGCCA
>CAJAHC010000424.1 GCA_903939355.1 uncultured Methylococcaceae bacterium
TTACTAAACTTTATCGTAACCATTTAGTAGACGCCCATTTACGCATTTCCTCCAATAACAGCATCGCCACTCCAAAAGGGAGCATAAATAACCAAACGCTAAGGGGAAAAGGTGCCGTACCAAAAATCATTTGCCCCCAAGGGGTATAGATAATGACCAGTATTAAGGTGATTTCAAGTATCACACCCCACAGAATCAATCGATTAGAAAAGATAGCAGAACCAAATAAAGTTCGATCTGGCGTTTTACAGAGAAACACATTGACGATCTGCATTATGATGATGCTTGCCAAGCAAGCTGTGGTCGCCTGCTGATATAGCGTATCGTGAATACCAAGTGCCTCACCCCATGCCCAGCCCCCATTATGTAGCACAAGGTAATACGCTGTCATCGCGGCTGAAGCTTCAAGTAGACCTAAAAAAAGATAAGCCCGAAGTAACAAAGGCCAGTTTAGTAATCGCTCATTTCGCCCCTTAGGTGGTCTGGTCATAATACCTTGAGCAGGTGGATTGGCCCCCAAGCCCAATGCAGGCAACATATCGGTACCCAAATCAACAGCTAAGATTTGAATGATGGTTAATGGCAACGGAATGTTAAACAGTGCGAAGAATAAATATGGCACCAGTTCTGGGACAGCGGAGGTGAGAATATAAGAGAGGAATTTACGAATGTTGTCATACACTGCTCTCCCTTCCTCTATGGCAGCTACAATACTCGCAAAATTGTCGTCAAGAAGGATCATATCAGCGGATTCTTTAGCCACATCGGTGCCCATAATTCCCATCGCGATACCGATGTCAGCCATTTTCAATGCAGGAGCATCATTAACACCATCACCGGTAACCGCTACAATATGGTTCATCTTCTTTAACGCACTAACGATTCGCATTTTTTGATCTGCACCTACTCGAGCAAAAATGATGTCAGGGGCATCAAGCGCCAATCGTAATTGCGTTTCAGAGAGTCTACGTAATTGCTCGCCAGTGATAATGACGGGTGTCTCTGATTGGATTTGGCCTATTTGTCGGCCAATCGCAAGTGCTGTGTGTGGATGATCTCCAGTTACCATAATGACTTTGATGCCGGCTTCATGACATTTTTGAATAGCATCCGGAACCTCGGGGCGAGGTGGGTCTTCCAAACCAACCAGTCCAGACAAAATCAGATCATGTTCTTCAGAGCCTACGTCGTGGCCAACTTTTAACTCGCGCCAAGCAAAGGCCAGAACACGTAAACCTTCGCTAGCCATTTTTTCTAAGGCATTAATGAAGGCTTGTTGAATATCTACATTTACAGGAACTATCTTTTCCCCTAATTGCACATGTGTACATAAAGGCAATAACATTTCTAATGCGCCTTTACAATAAAGTACAGGGCCATCAGGGGTTTGATGCACAGTAGACAATCGCTTACGATCGGTATCGAATGGTACCTCATTGATCTTCGGATAAGATATGGTTTCCCCAAGACAGGTTTTTGCCAAACGTACTAATGCAATTTCCATTGGGTCGCCTAAAAATTCAGGTTTACCTGCTATAACTGTTTCTTTTAAGTTATGACATAACAAGGCATCTTCGAAAAAACGACGGTAGACCTTGGCTAATTCAGGTTGTCGTTTTGCCTCAAAGCGAGTTATTATTTGACCATTCACATATAACTTATTTATCTCCATTCTATTCTGTGTGAGTGTGCCCGTCTTATCAGTACAGATCACAGTTGCTGAACCAAGTGCTTCAACTGATGGTAAATGCCGAATCAATGCATTACGTTTTGCCATGCGCTGTGTGGACATAGCCAGTGCTAAAGTGAGGGTTGGTAGCAAGCCTTCAGGTACCAGCGCAACAATGATACCAATAGCGAAAATAAAGTTTTCCCAAAATGACAGTCCGATGACTTGCCCAATGAAAAAGAAAGCTACACCTAATGAAAAAGCTATGGCAA
>CAJAHC010000425.1 GCA_903939355.1 uncultured Methylococcaceae bacterium
AGATTGATGGTTTGACAGTGGGTGGAACCAGTGTTTAAAGTGCTGGCATGATAGTTTGGAACATTTAGAACAGCCTGTTTCTGTGACCAAAGAAATTAATGAAGTTTCCTTTCAGCAGATAAGTCGTAACGTAGCCTAAATAAGCCTTTTAAGAGAAAGAAACCAGTGCAAAATCAGGAAGAACAGACCGCTATAAAAGACATCGTACAAGATTTGTTGGACGAAGCCAAAAAACAAGGTGCCAGTGCAGCAGAAGCAGGCTTAAGCCAAGAAAATGGCTTGTCTGTGTCAGTGCGTTTGGGCGATGTTGAAACGATAGAGCATCATTGTAGCCAAGGCCTTGGTGTTACCGTTTATTTTGGTCAACGTAAAGGTTCAGCCAGTACGACTGATTTATCCCCGGCATCTATTAAAGAAACGGTCAGTGCCGCTTGCAGTATCGCCCGTTATACCAGTGAAGATGAATTTTCAGGCTTGCCGGACAAAGAGTTACTGGCAACCGAGTTTCCAGATCTTGATCTTAATCATCCTTGGCATTTGGGTACGGACAAAGCCATTGAGCTGGCACTTGAATGTGAAGAGGCGGCCCGCACCTTTCATGCTGAAATTACCAATTCGGAAGGCGCCTCTATTAATACCCATCAGGGTAACCATGTGATGGGGAACAGTCTGGGCTTTTTGCATGGCTACACAACAACCCGTCATTCCTTAAGTTGCTCCGTATTGGCACAACGTGGCGACAGTATGCAGCGGGATTACTGGTATAGCGTTGCAAGAAATGCGGTCAATTTGGAAGCGCCAAAAGAGATAGGCAAAAAAGCCGCCGAACGTGTACTTAGACGTTTGGAAGGGCGTAGTTTAAGTACCCGTCAGTGTCCTGTTTTGTACAGTGCAGAAATTGCTTCAGGCTTATTGGCTTCTTTTATTGGCGCAATCAGCGGTGGTAACTTATACCGTAAGTCCTCTTTTTTACTGGATGCGCTGGATACACAAGTGTTTCCAGAATTTATTCGTATCTCTGAACAGCCCCACTTAAAAGGTGCCTTAGGTAGTGCTGCCTATGATGGCGAAGGTATCGCGACAAAAGCACGCGATATCGTCAGTGACGGTATTTTGCGTAGTTACGTACTCAGTACTTATTCAGCTCGTAAACTGGGTTTGCAAAGTACCGGTAATGCGGGCGGTGTGCGTAATTTAAGCATTAGCACGGGTAATCTGGATTTGAAAGGCATGCTAAAGCAGTTAGATACCGGATTGTTGGTCACTGAACTGATGGGGCAGGGCGTTAATATTTTAACGGGTGATTATTCCCGAGGGGCCGCAGGGTTCTGGGTAGAAAACGGCGAAATCCAATATCCGGTTGAAGAAATCACCATCGCTGGTAATTTGAAAGACATGTTAAAAAACATCATCGCTGTCGGCAATGACATTGATTATCGCGGTAATGTTCGTACCGGTTCCATTCTGGTTGAACGCATGTCAATTGCCGGTGAATAACTGATTTATGAATAGTTAGTGTTATCTCGGCAGATTCTGTCGGGATGACAGTTCTACGTTACAGGCAGCAAAAACACTTACAATGCATTAACAATATCCGCTATTAACTGCGGACCTCGATAAATCAAACCGCTATAAACTTGTACCAAACTGGCGCCTGCAGCTAATTTCTCTTGCGCGTCAGCAGCACTTAAAATGCCGCCTGCCGCGATAATGGCAACTTGACTGTTTAATTCAGAAGCTAAGACACGCACTACATGGGTTGCTTGGTTTTTAACAGGTGCGCCACTTAAGCCGCCAGCTTCATTAGCGAATGGGTGGCCGGCAATCAAATCTCTGCTGATGGTCGTGTTGGTGGCAATTACACCGTCTATCTCAAACTCCAGTAACAATTTGGCAATATGGCTGATTTCTTCATCACTTAGATCGGGTGCAATTTTGACAGCTAAAGGCACATAAAATCCCTGTTCTTCTTGTAAAATAAGTTGCTCGTTTTTTAATGTGGCAATTAAAACCTTAAGTTCATCGCCCTGCTGTAACTGGCGTAAATTTTTAGTGTTGGGCGACGAAATATTGATAGTGATGTAGCTGGCAGAGGAATACGCTTTGCGTAAACCGATTAAATAATCGGCGGTTGCATTTTCAATAGGTGTATCAAAGTTCTTGCCAATATTAATACCCAAAATACCCGAGTAACCGCTCTGTTGAGCTTGGGTAAGCAAGTGGTCTATGCCTGAATTATTAAAACCCATGCGATTAATGATTGCCTCATGTTCGGGTAATCGAAATAGCCGTGGTTTTGGATTGCCGGGCTGTGGGCGGGGGGTTGCCGTACCTATTTCTAAAAAACCAAAGCCTAAGGCATCCAGCGCAGCAATGTAATCACCATTTTTATCCAGCCCTGCAGCCAGCCCGACTGGGTTTTTAAAGTCCAGCCCCATGACTGTTACCGGCTTGTTTTCAAGCGTTGGATACACCAGCTTGGCAAGGCCCGATAGTTGGGTAGCTTTCAATAGTTTAAGGGTCACTTCATGCGCAGTTTCTGCATCCAGAGAAAACAGCAGCGGTCGTAATAAAGGATAAAGATTCATAAGTTTGTTATCGGTTATCGAGTAATAAATTTAATTTGCTCAGCTTTTGCCGCCACGATTTAATTGGTAAGGTCTAGGGTCGACTGCGGTGGGGCGATTTAACAGCAAATCAACCATGAGCTGCGCAGAGGCAGGCCCCATCACCAAACCATTCCTAAAATGACCGGCATTAATACTTAAATTAGCAATACTGGGATGCCTATCAATATAAGGTATGCCTTGTTCTGTTCCCGGACGTAAGCCCGCCCAATGATGAAGTAGGGGGGCTTTTTTAAGTGCCGGTAATAAGGTTAAAGCAAAGTCAGTCAGGCGTTCTCTTGCCGCTACGGTAGTGGTTTTATTAAAATCAGTTTGTTCAACGGTGCTGCCCGCCAATATTTTACCGTCTCGGCGTGGAATCAGGTATTGATCGCCATCCAATACCATGGTTTGCAGAGTATCTGGTGGGGCATCGAATAGCAACATTTGGCCTTTTACAGGCGCAACCTGCGGAGTGTAGGTGAGTATTTCAGGAAAAAGTTGCTTAAAAAGTGACCCTGTCCAAGCACCGGCAGAAATAATTAATTGTTTGACAGGTAAAGAGCCCCTGTTGGTGTTGAGGCGAGTAATATGGTTGTTAACCAAGGTAAGGTCAGTTAACTCGCAGTGCTCTTGTAACGTTACGCCTTTATTGCGTAAATCTTGGATTAATGATTTAACCAGTCTGGGGTTACGGGCTTGGGCAATATCCGACAGCCAAAGTGGTTGCTCCGCATCGGTATTGAGGCTGTTGAAAAAATGGGCGGGTGCTGTTTCAAATTTTATGTGATGACGCTGGCACCAGTCAACGGCGGCATTAAAGTCCGGATTTTTGGTGATTAACAGGCCACAGGGCGTCCATTCTGGGTCTTTACCGGTGCCTTCAATTAGTTGATTGGCTAAAGTGGGGTATAAGCGCAGGCTTTGTAACACCAGGCTGCTAATAGCTTCGGCTTGTCGCCAAGGATAAAGCGGCAATAAAATGCCACCGCCGGCCCAAGACGATTCTTGTCCTAGTAGACCCTTATCGATTAGGGTGACAGTTGCGCCGGCATTAACAAATTCTCTGGCGGTTAGTAGGCCGATAACGCCGCCACCAACAATGGTAATGTCTGGGGTTTTTATCATGAATACGCTAAAAGTAGTGCTACAGCCGGTTTTTGGTTGCGGGTAAGTGACTCTCTATAAATAGTAATGACCTATAATAAAAATATCAGTCAATCAGAAAGCTACATTTTACTGAGTCAAATGATGCAAAAAGTGCTTCATACCCGTTATGAAGACACACTGATTTATCTCATTATCAACCTAAGCCTTTAAATTTTAGAGCG
>CAJAHC010000426.1 GCA_903939355.1 uncultured Methylococcaceae bacterium
GAATTGGCTTATGCAAAAACTAATCAAATTATTGACATCGCTTATTTAACGCAAGAACAAGTCGCCCCACTGTCATTATCTAATTTAGATCCGTTTATCAAAAATAAAGGGGTTCTTGGGGCAGAGTTGGGGATTGATGATGATAATACTACGGGTAAATTTGTAGGACAGCAATTTAACTTAAAAAAAATTATTGTACCCATGGATGGCAATGTTATTGCGGCATTCGATAAAGAGATCAGCAAAAAGTTTCAATATGTTGTAATTAATTTATCCGCTACACAGGTAAACCAAGTTGCTGATTTGCCTGAGGCAAAAAAAATGCTCCTATTTGACGTAGGAACAATTGACGATGCGTTGCGTAATGAGCAGTGTCGAGGCAATGTATTGCATTTTTTACCTAGTAGAGCCATGAGGGCTGATGCACTAGCCCAATATTTGATGAAAAAACGCTGGGTTAAATGGTTCTTGGTTGTGGGTACTAATCAGGAAGATCTTTTATTTGCAAACGCTATCAAGCGATCTGCCAAACGTTTTGGTCTGCAAATAGTAGCAGAAAAAACCTGGGATCATACGTATGATGCTAGGCGCACAGCACAATCCGATGTGGCAGTATTTACCCAGACTGAGGATGATTACGATGTCTTGGTAGTTGCTGATGAGTCAGGGCAGTTTGGTGAGTATCTGGACTATTGCACTTGGAATCCGAGGCCAGTAATAGGTACACAAGGGTTGGTTGCCGCTGCGTGGCATAAAACCCATGAGCAGTGGGGCGCTATTCAGATTCAAAATCGGTTTAAAGAAAAGGCACATCGTTGGATGGAAGAACAGGATTATGCGGCTTATTTAGCTCTTAGAGCTATCGGTGAGGCGACCACGCGCACAAAATCAAGTGATCTAAGTACGGTTAAAGATTATATGTTAAGTGATAGTTTTGCTTTACAGGGTTATAAAGGCAGTCCCTTATCCTTTCGATCATGGGATGGACAGTTGCGACAACCGATTTTGCTGGCGGCACCCAGGTCATTAGTTGCTGTAGCGCCCATTGAAGGTTTTTTGCATCCCAAAACGGAGTTGGATACCTTGGGTTATGATCTGCCGGAATCGCTCTGCAAAGGGGTAAAGCAATAATGAAAAATAACTACTTGGTTTTCTTTTTAATGTG
Source organism: uncultured Methylococcaceae bacterium (assembly GCA_903939355.1). Classification (GTDB taxonomy): domain Bacteria; phylum Pseudomonadota; class Gammaproteobacteria; order Methylococcales; family Methylomonadaceae; genus Methylobacter_C. The sequence continues at coordinate 1,166 of CAJAHC010000426.1, forward strand.
GGTGTTAGTTGCATCGGTTCGAGCTGAAACTGTTTTTGTTACCTTGGAAAAAGATAATGCGTTAGCTGTGATTGACCCGATTGCCGGCAAGCTGCTTAAAACTGTACCGGTAGGACAGCGACCTAGAGGTATTGTCATAAGTCCGGATAATAAATTTTTGTATGTAGCGACTAGTGATGAGAATGTTATAAAAATTATTGATGTCGAGACGCTAAAGGAAGTCGGTTATTTACCATCGGGTGAAGATCCTGAAACTTTTGCATTAAATCCTGCAGGTGACAAGCTTTATGCTTCAAACGAAGATGATAGCCTGGTAACCGTTATTGACATCGCAAAAAAGAAAATCATCAAGCAAATCAAAGTTGGCGTAGAGCCCGAAGGTATTGCGGTTAGTCCGGATAATAAATGGCTTGTCAGTGCTTCAGAAACCACCAACATGGTGCACTGGATTGATACTAAAGCCAATGCCATTACAGAAAATATTTTGGTTGATCCTCGCCCGCGTGCTGTTAGGTTTACAGCCAATAGTCAGCAATTGTGGGTAACATCAGAAATGGCCGGTACTTTAATGATATTGGATGTCAACTCTAAGCAAATAATTAAAACCATTAAGTTTCAAGTGGCAGGCGTAACGGCCGATAAAATTCAGCCGGTAGGTGTGGTTATAGATAAAGACAGCAATAGAGGTTATGTAGCTTTGGGGCCTGCAAATCGCGTAGCAGTAATTAATGCCAAAACGTTTGAAGTAGAAAAAGTGTTATTGGTAGGGCAGCGAGTTTGGAATTTGGCTTTTTCCCCTGATCAAAAACGTCTCTACACAACAAATGGTATTAGCAACGATATTTCGATTATTGATCTGGATAGTCAAGTTGTCACTAAATCAATTGGCGTTGGAAATTATCCTTGGGGTGTTGCGGTAAAACCATGAAAACAGACTTGGCATTATCTATTGAAAACTTGAGTTTTTCATACAGCCACAAGAAAGCGCTTGATCAAGTGAGTTTTGATATTCGTTCCGGTGAATGTACATTCCTCGTAGGGCCAAATGGCGCAGGTAAGAGTACTTTATTTTCATTAATTACTCGGTTATATGATACTCGCGAAGGTCGTATTGAACTATGCGGTTTTGATATAAAACGGCAAACACGAAATGCCTTGGCAAAATTAGGTGTGGTTTTTCAGCAAACTACGTTGGATATGGATTTGACGGTTATGCAAAATTTACGTTATCACGCCTCTTTGCAGGGAATGGGGCGTAAACAAGCTTTGCAATGCATTCAGCAATCACTAGAGCGCCTAACTATGTTTGATCGCCGATTTGAAAAGATACGTCAACTTAATGGCGGTCATCGGCGACGCGTAGAGATTGCCAGAGCTTTGCTGCATAAGCCTGCATTGTTATTACTTGACGAGCCCACTGTCGGCTTGGATGTTCCTAGTCGACTGGCGATTGTTGAATATGTGCATCAGTTGGCTATAGATGAAAAATTGGCTGTTTTATGGGCGAGTCATTTAATCGATGAGATAGACCCTGATGATCATTTAATAGTGCTACATAAAGGGCAAATAAAAGCTAAAGGTACAGTGAATGAGGTGCTTGGGATAACAAATACGTCGATAATAGAAGATGCTTTTTATAATTTGACTCAAGGAGACCGTCCATGAATATGCTGCATTATTGGCGAGCGATGTGGGGCATTATTGGCCGTGAATTATGGCGTTTTATTACCCAGCGGGAGCGCTTCATTTCTGCATTAGTCAGACCTTTAGTTTGGTTATTTGTATTTGCGGCAGGCTTTAGATCGGCACTAGGCTTGGCCATTACGCCGCCTTATGAAACCTATATTCTTTATGAGGTTTATATCACTCCAGGTCTTATTGGAATGATACAGTTATTTAATGGCATGCAAAGTTCATTGTCAATGGTTTATGATCGGGAAATGGGCAGTATGCGAATATTAATGGTATGCCCATTACCGCGATGGTTTTTATTACTCAGTAAGTTATTGGCAGGCACTGGAGTTTCAATATTACAAGTCTATGTGTTTTTAGTAGTTGCTTGGTTTTATGATATTCATGCACCTTGGCAGGGCTACTTATGGGTATTGCCATCTTTAATCTTATCTGGACTAATGCTGGGTGCATTAGGATTACTTTTGTCGTCCTTCATAAAACAGTTAGAAAACTTTGCGGGTGTTATGAATTTTGTTATTTTCCCCATGTTTTTTATGTCTACAGCACTTTATCCTTTGTGGAAAATGAAAGAGTCCAGCGTTCTGTTAAGTCTGTTTGCGCAATATAACCCGTTTTCTCAAGCGGTTGAATTAATACGCTTTTCATTGTATGGGCAATTTAATCAAACTGCTTTCGTCTATGTTTTGGTAGCATTTTTCATTTTTATGAGTGTAGCAATCATGGGTTATAATCCTTCAAAAGGGATGATGATGAAAAAGGGCGGCGCTTAAGATTTGATATTTTGTATAAATCGATAAAAAGGGGGCGGTCAAGTCACTTGCTTCTGTTTAAAGGTAATTAAAGTGTGCATTAGAATAGTTATCTACATAAAAGACTTAAAAAATATTTTCTGAAGATCAGAAAAAAGACAAAGCTTTATCGGGTCAAAAAATACTACGACTTAATTTGATCTTAAAGTATAGTGGCAAGTCTGATGGACAGTAAAAATTAAGCACTTGAAAAGTTTTGTGATTATGATAAATTTACTGGGCAAGTGGATTTAGCTAATGATCAATATGCCTTTGAGTAATTATTTTAAAAGCTTTTGACTGATAAGTTAAGGTGTCACTGAATATAAGCTATCACTATAATAACTAAAATTACACCCATGTGAGGATAAGAAATGAGTAATGAAGATAACGCTAAACAAGAAGAAAGTGCTAAAACGGATGATAAAGTAAAAGAATCTATAAATACTGCAAAAAATGTTGCCGGCAGTTTAGCGACTTCGTTTTTAGCCTTAAAAGAAACAAATCCAAAAGTGTTTTTTGGTAGTATTGGTGGCGTGGTTATTTTGCTACTTATAATGATGTCAGGTGGTGACGATTCAGCTCCCGGTGTTTCAGGACCTGCGATTAAAAATCTTACGGTAGGCCAACGTTATGTATTAAAAAGCGCTAATGCCTATGACCCTGGAGCAACTGTTCGTTTAGTATCAACACCAGGTGCTATAGCCGCATATGACGATACTGAAGAAGCTGATAGATCAGGCGCTTGCCAGCATATGCCTCAGGGCACACCTATTTCGGTGTTAGGTTTTGCTGATGCTTTTGGAAAACAAAAGGCGTATGCAAAAGTTAAAGTAGAAGAGGGTGAATGTAAAGATAGTGAAGCGTGGGCCTTAGCAATTGATATTCAGTAATTAAATAACATTTGACAGTTTTTTTTAAGTATATATAATTGTCGGATAATTAAAGCGCGGGAATAGCTCAGTGGTAGAGCACAACCTTGCCAAGGTTGGGGTCGCGAGTTCGAATCTCGTTTCCCGCTCCAATATAAAAGAAAAGCCGCGAACTATCGCGGCTTTTTTATTTCATTGTTATGGCTGCGTAGCAAAATGGTTATGCAGTGGCCTGCAAAGCCATCTACGGCGGTTCGATTCCGCCCGCAGCCTCCAAATGAATGTTTTAAGAGACTCAAAGAAGTACAGAAGCCCGCAGATTATCTAGTCTAGCGGGTTTTTTTATGCCCGTAAGATTCAATGAAATGCAGTAACAGTCGACAATTTATGCAGTAAGTTTTACAGTAACTCTACTTTAGGGCAGTTACTGCAAGCAAAGTTACTGCATTATTAATCGCAGCTCAATAACCACAAGGGCTTACTGCTATGGCAAAAGAACTTTTAAAAGACGTCACTATTCGCAACGCCAAACCTTTAGATAAAGACTATCGGCTAAATGATGGTGAAGGGCTTTACGTTATTGTCAAAATCAATGGCGCTAAATGGTGGCGATTTGATTACACCCACGCACGCAAAAGAAAAACATTATCACTAGGTGTTTATCCTGAAACTGGACTATCTGACGCTAGGCGCAAAGCCGAGGACGCCAGAAATAATATTGCCAATGGAAATAACCCTAGCGACATTCGAAAGAGCAATAAACTAGATGAACAGTTAGCCATCGAAAATGAAAACCGTCTTGATGCTGGGCTAACGATAATAGACAGCTTTGAGCATATCGCTAGAGAGTGGGGCGAAAAAAAGGTTAATAACTGGATAGATAAGAATAATCGGTCTAAGCGCATGCTGGAAAGGGATGTTTTCCCGTGGCTAGGTAGCAAGACCATAACCGACATTTTACCCATAGATATTTTAACCTGCGTTAGGCGTGTAGAAGATCGAGGTACTATTGAGACTGCACATAGAGTGCTACAGATTTGCGGACAGGTGTTTAGGTATGGTGTACAAACTAGCCGAGTTGATCGAGATATAACGCCAGATTTACGCGGAGCTTTGCCAGTCGCTAAAGGTGGTCACTTTGCCTCATTGACCGAACCCAAAGACGCAGCGCCATTATTGAGAGCTATTGATATTTATACAGGTTCTTTCGTCGTTAAATCAGCCTTACAGTTAGCGCCCTTGGTATTTGTACGCCCAAGTGAATTACGCCAAGCAGAATGGGCGCATATTGACATTGAAACTAAAGAATGGCGGTATTTTGTCACTAAAACTGAAACCGATCATATAGTCCCCTTATCAAAACAAGCTATCGATATTTTAACCAAGCTGCAGCCGCTTACAGGAAATGGTCGCTTTGTATTCCCTAGCGCAAGAACCCCGAACGGCTCTAGGCCTATGAGTGATATGGCAATGTTAGCAGCTCTAAGGCGTATGGGTTTTACTAAAGATGAAATGAGCGTTCACGGCTTTAGAGCTATGGCGCGAACCATACTAGATGAAGTGTTAGGCTTTCGAGTTGATTTTATCGAACATCAACTAGCCCATGCTGTACGTGATGCTAACGGACGGGCTTACAACAGAACCTCACATTTACCAGATCGTCATAAAATGATGCAAAGCTGGAGTGATTACTTAGAGGGGTTAAAAAATGGCGCTCAGGTGATAGCGTTTAAAAAGATTAGTTAAATACTAGATATTGAGGCTTTTCAATTTATGTAATCTATATATAGAAAATCCGGCAACGATTGCGGAAAGCAAAATAGTTTATGATGTGTTTGTTTTGTTCTATTTAGGTCTATTTAAGTTTAAATAAGTAAAAATATGGAAAACGTATCAACACTTTTGACAACTTGAACAGTATCAACTATAAATAACCCGCGTTGACACTTAACGCATAAAAAAACCCCAAATAATCAGACACCGTAGGAAGTAGAGATTATTTAGGGTTTGGCTTTGTCGCCACAAAAAGACCTCAAGTAAATCAGAGTTATTTTTGTAAGCTGATTATATTTTGTTATATGGCGACTAGAACCGTCAAGGCTTTTTAATGCCTTAATAAACCTAGTTGAATCTTAATAAACAATAATATAACGCTTATCACCTGATTTTACTTGTTACGACTTCTTTTGTGGCACTGGCTCCTTTTTGTAAATATACGAAATATAGGAAGAACCAATGCTAAAAAATACGCAAGCACTACTCCACCAATTACCCGAAACAGGCTATTTAAGAATATGGCATGTGATCGGTGACCAAGAAGCAAATCCCCCCATACCTGCACTGATACCCGTTGGGCGCACTACATGGCTCAATGGCGTTAAATCTGGGAAATATCCGAAACCTATAAAACTAAGTGAACGAACAACAGCATGGAGAGTTGAAGATATACGCGACTTGATCGCAAGTATTGGGGCTTAATTATGGACAGATTAGGCACTACCCACACGGCTAATGTGGGCAGCAAGAACAAACAGCAAGTTCATTTTACCCTATCCGTACTTAAAGCCAAACTGGTTAAATTGCTTCAATACCTATCATTGGCGGGGAGGTTGTTATGGTAATAGATAATCTTCTTTCAAAATTCGACAAAGTTAAACCCACGGGCAATGGAAAATATTTAGCATGTTGTCCTGCTCATCCTGATAAGTCACCATCGTTGGCCATCAAGCAAACCGACGACGGTAAATTATTACTTCACTGTTTTAGTGGATGCCAAGTATCAGATATCGTTGCAGCGGTTGGCCTTGAGTTAAGCGATTTAATGCCGGAAAACCCAAGCTATCAAAAAGGCACTAAACCACCTAGATTTAATAAATACGAGTTGTTTGATCGGTTAGCGTTTGAGGCTGTCATTTTAAGCATGGGCATTAGGCAGTTATTGGCAAAAGAGGATTTATCGCAAGATGATTTATCCAGAGTGCTACTCGCTGAAAATACCATTAACAGAATTGTCCGCGAGGTGAGGCAATGAGTTTAGATGATAAACGAGATCAATTTTTTAATGAAGCAATCCCGACAGACCCATTACGCGCTCCAACAACAAAAGCAGCACCTTATCCGGTTGAAGCACTAGGAGGCGTGTTAGGCAATGCAGCCAAAGCACTACAGGAAACCGTTAAAGCGCCCATGGCTTTATGTTGTCAGGCCGTTCTTGCTTCTGCGTCGCTGGCAGCACAAGCACATTTTGATGTGATGTTGCCATGGGGAGAGCGCAAACCATTGTCATTATTTTTGCTCACAGTTGCCTTGTCAGGCGAACGTAAAACAACGATTGATAAGTTAGTATTAGGCGCGGCAAAGGCTCAGGAACGCGAAGATTTGGCGGCTTATGAGGTCATTCATAAAGACTATGAGGAGGAGTTGCAACGCTGGAAAGCTGAAAACGAAAAGCGCAATAAAAAACCGACTGCTAAGAATCAAGCAGCTAGCGATTATCAAGCATTGGAGGAACATGAGGCAACACCCAAGCCAGAAGCACCGATTATGCCGCTACGTTTTATTGAAGA
>CAJAHC010000427.1 GCA_903939355.1 uncultured Methylococcaceae bacterium
GACAACCGAAGTTGCCAGTTAATTTCTTACATTAAATGAAAGATGGAATTAATGGAGCATCAATAGTTACCATTTGACGGTTACCAGATTGATCATAGAAGAACAACAAGCCAGCAAAACGGCTATCTGGATCGTAGATCAAATCAGCTAAACGGTAAACTTCCCATGCAGCATCAGAAGCAGTAACTTGAATTGTTCTTGATTGACCTGGAGCGATTGGGCTGTTATCACTAACAGTCAAACCTTCTTCAGCCAATAAGTCATCAGGATAACCTGTTTCGTCTTGAGCAACAGCAGCGTCCATAAAACGAACACCAGCAGTGTTGAATTCACCTAAACGAATAGCTGAATCACCATTGTTAGTGATAGTCATGGTCATTTGCATTGCACGACCTGGAACACGGTAAGTAGCATCTTCAATTTTAACTGCAACAGTCGGAACTGGCATTTCAATTGATTTAATACCACGTAACAAACCAGCTTGCAAAGGAGTAGTAATTGGATAGCTTTCGTTAGTACTTGCCATTGACATAGCAACTATAGCGATAACACCAACACCAAAGCCCATAGCAACTTTTTTGTCTGTACCAGTAATCAATGAATCAGCTTTACCAGCTTCAATAGCAAGAAAACGTGGAACAAACAATGGTTTACGTACCCAGTAAGCCAGCCACAATAAGCCAATACCGTACCATGCAGCGTGCCAGAAGTAAGTATTGCCCAAGTTATAAGTTTCTAGATCAATTGTTTGACCTGTCAAAGTAGTAATTGGGTTTGTGAATGATGACATAGAACCAGTAACAGTTACCCATTTACCTGGACCGATGATTGGACCACCACCTTTTACGTTCATCATTGTATGAACGTGCCAATCGCCTGGACGACGTGCTTTCAACAATACTTTAAACTCATAAGTCTCACCTAGTTCCAATTGTACTGAACGTGGAACTAATTGACCACCGATCCAAGAACCTGCACGAATAAATACAGGACCAGGAATACCGATGTTCAAAAATGAAATATCTGGTTTATCAACAGTTTCAGGCCATCCGCTAAACACGAAGAATTTACCTGAAATTGTCATTGTATCGTTTACAACTACTTCTTCTTTTGACCAATTCAAGTCAAACCAGTGAATAGTACGCATACGCATAAACGCTGCTTGAGACTTTTCACCATGAGCAGATGCAGTTGGAGCGTAAAACATCGCTGCTGTAATAGTAATCAGCAGTGCGACAAAGGATAATTTAGCAACCTTGTCTTTTAATATTTTCATATATCCTCCTCTATAATAGAGAATCTATTGTTTCTTGAGTATCTTATCGGTAACTTTGAAATATTTCTTGTTACCGCAAGTCTTTTTTATTTTTCGCTGTGTCAATTCTTATGCAGCTTCGACGAAAGCAGTGCTTCCGAACCATTTGCCGAAGAAGTGCCACAAGAAGTATATAATGATACTCACGAAGCCAGAGAAGAACGCTGATACTGGAGCAACGTCTTTACCGAAAGTTCTCAGTATACCTTTTTCTACCATTCTGATATATTCAGGTGTACCAGTTCTTACGTAGTGGTAACCTTGTAAATCAGCAAGTGTCATCATCATACCGTTGTATTCAACAGGCACGTGTAATGGAGCTATAACTGGCCAGTTGCCTGGATAGAATAGTAGGCCATAAGCCAAACCACCAACAACAGCAGTTGTAGTCATACTTCCTGTCAACATCAAAATAACGTCAAGTACAATAGCACCTGGCATAAAGTTTGATGGGAATACGAAGTTTACTGGGAAATAAGTCCAACCCCAGAAATTTAAGTATCTGTTGACCCATTCGCCAAATAAAAGACCTAATACAGCAACTACCGCACCGAAAGGTAAACGGTAACGCCACCATAAAACAGCTTGAACAGCAGCTGGGAAAGTGATACCAACGATTGGAAGAACAGTTACCCAAAGGCGTCTATCTTTCCAGTCAGTCCAGAAATCCCAATCTCCACCAGTTAACATGAAATGAACATGATAACCACCAAGAACTACGAAGAACAATGTAAACAAAATTAGCCAATCGAACGTGCGTGAAACTTTTACTGCTTCAGCGCGTGAACGTACAGCTGATTGAGATGCGCTCATTAGCTTACCTCCTAAAGGATTTAAATTATTTTTATTAATACTATCTTCCCTGTAGCTGTTTCACCTTGAAATAGGGCGAAACAGCCAGGAGATAGTTATTACAGCCAAGACTTAATATTAAGCTAAGTCTTTTTTCAGAAGTTTAGCAATAGCTTGAACTTCTATGTTTACAACACCTAATAAACCCAAAGCAGCCCATCCGAAGAATACGAAGCCGTAGTGTAAAGGAGCAACAAACAATTCTTCCATAAACCAGAAAGTGTGACCCCATTCGTTCAAGCCAACATTTGGCAAGATCATGAAAGGACCAACTACTGCTACTAAATACTGAAGTGACAAACCTTTTTGATAGGTTGGCAATCTAGTTTTAGCATATAAGAATGCAGCACCACCAGTGATAATATAGATAGGATAGCTCAAGTAGAATTCAATAACATGACTTGGTGTAAAGTCAGTGTCACGAACAATAGTTTGATGCCATGTACCATCTTGCTCAGTGAAGTAGCTAGCGCCATAATAAATAGCGATACCGTACATAACCAACCAAGTCCAATGAGTCATATGTCTTCTTAACTCTTCTCTTGGAGTGATTGACATCACTTTACGGTCACGAGATTTCCAAAGATAGCCCCACAAAATACCAGCAGTCGATACTTCTAGAACAAACTCAATATAAAGAAAGTTCATCCAATATGTTTCGAATTCAGGTGCAAATGAATCTAGACCAGCTGACCAGCCGTAAACTCCTTCATACCAACGAACCCATCCGTAGAAAACTACATAAAGTGCAGCTCCTAGGAACATATTTCTTTTGTTTAACAGCGGTGCTTCCGCAGCATCAGTTTTCACTGATTCAGTTGTAGCTGCCATTTCTACCTCCTAAAAATTAACAAAATTCCCAGTCGAATAACCAGGACTCTATACTAACTCCATTTTCCCATTTCTATCCTAAACATGTTAAGTAGAAATGCCACCAAGTCAATTTAGTGAGTTAGCAGTCTACCAGTTCAAGCCACCTTGTCAAGCCCTAATGCTCTAGTTTTTTTTAAAAAAAAAATTAACTTTTCATCTCCTTAATTTTACTGCACAAATTGCTCTAATTACTGTTACAATCATTGATAAATTCCACCACTTCTAACTCTCTAATACCCTAATTTTTTATGAAAAAATATAAATTTTTATTATTCATTCTAGCCTTATCGGCCTTACTTTATAGTCAAATAAAAATAGTTTTACCTTTCATGGTTAAAGTTGCCGCTTCCGATCTTTTTCTTGTTCAAAGCAATGATCAGGCCAGTCAAATAGCTATTTCAACTCCTTTAACTGATATTGCATTTAAGCACTGCAATAATTACATCAAATCTGAACTGGGCTCTGATGTAAATGTTATTTTTCCCGAAAAACCACTCAATGTATGGACTCTTGGTAATTATCAATACCTTATTAGTGCTGATATCACTGCTACTGATGATAAGGCCGTTATAAACAATATTAAATATGCTTGTAGAATTACCTATAACGATGGCGATGATCAAGAAGGTATTCTTGATTTTGATAATTGGTCTATTAATGGACTGTCTGGCTTAGAAAACTTAAAGTAAAGCCCCCCCTGCTGAAGCCTTACTATCACCCTTATGATGATTAATGCTTTAGTAGAAGTGGAAACTCATCTTAAGTTATATGTATCCTGATTTCTTGCAGATTATTAGGCAATTATTAAAGCTGAGTTTTATTAACTAGATAACTACGTTTGAATGGCGATCCTAAAACTAATCCCAGCGATCATCCCTGACCTGAACTGTATTATTGTCAATGCGCACAGGAAAACATTTTATTGCTTCATAGGCGGGAGGTGATTTCACGGCACCCGTTTTAATACAAAAACGCGCCCCATGACGTGGACAAATGATTTCATCACCATCCAGTAACCCACTGGCTATTTCTGCCCCGTCATGAGAACAAATATCCTCAATAGCATAAAAACTACCCTGAATTTTAAACAATGCTATATCCGTTCCATCAACATCTACAACAATGTTTTCTCCTTCCGCTAATGCTGTCTCTGCTATTACATCCACCCAATCAGACATTTTTGCTCTCAAGTTTAATCTTTAAAATAAACATCATACCTTAATAGCTTTCCCTGATAGCTTTCATTGGGCCTCCCCCCCAAAGGTTCCGCGTAATCCGGACTTTTCACAATAACACGCCTACCTGCTGCGTTCAGAGCCACATTAAATAACTCATCCTTATCATGATCATCCCCCAACAAATCCCTCAACACCACCATTGATTTTTTTGCCAATGCTGTTTTTTTAAGCTTTGGTGGAAACATTGGATCGAGATAAATACAATCTGGTTGAACTTCTAATGCCCTCAGAATCTCAATTGCATTACCATTAATTAATCTAGGTACCTGAAGATTTAGCTTTAGTATCCAATCTTGTAAAGCCAACCGATTCAATCCATCCTGTAATAGTTCCACCATAACAGGCGAGCGCTCGATACAAAGCACCTCATAACCCATCCGGAAAATATGTAACCCATCTTGTCCCCAGCCTGCTGTGGCATCTACAACTGTTTTTATTTTTCGCCCAAGCGCCTGGGCCAAAGGTCCTTGCTTAGGCGCTGGCCATGATCGCTGCTCTCCATTACGAGGCTCTATATCTACAACTAGACCACCCTTTTTAAGTAGCTCCTTATCTAATAATTTTAAACAATCATCTCGCCAGCTCAGGAAGAAGCATTCCGATATTTCATTGCTGATTGTTTTATATAAAGGAACAGCTAGTCTTTCTGCAAGTTCCTGAAAACGACTCAGATCACCTTCTCCTTGGTAAAGAACAGCCAGTTTCCCAGTATATTTTTGCACTTAATTTTGTACCGGCTAACCTTATTCTGTGGAAATCGCTTGTTGTTCATTTTTTATTGCGGCATCAAGCGTATGCCAAGCCAATGTTGCACACTTAACTCTCGCCGGATATTCACGAACACCAGCCAGCACAGCTAACTTTCCAACTGCCTCTAAATTAAAATCTTGATCTTTACCCGTTGTCATTTCATGAAATTTTTTAAATAACTCCTCTGCCTCCTGCTCGGTTTTTCCTTTTACGATCTCAGTCATTAATGAAACAGATGCTGTAGAAATCGCACACCCTGACCCTTGAAAACTTGCATCAACAATTACATCGCCTGACATTTGCAAATAAAGTGTCAGGCGATCACCACACAATGGATTAAATCCCTCTACCTTTTTATCTGCATTTTCAATAATACGGAAATTACGTGGATTGCGATTATGATCGAATATAACCTCTTGATATAAATCACGTAAATCATCAAACATTAGCCAAATACCTCAATTAAAGATTCTATCCCAGTCATTAATACATCAATTTCCTCTTTGGTATTATACATAGCAAAAGAGGCTCTCGCTGTGGCGGGCACTTTATAAAAATCCATTACCGGCATAGCGCAATGATGACCTGCTCTTATTGCAATACCTATACTATCAAGCATTGTGCCAATATCGTGCGGATGTATTTTATCCAATACAAATGAAAGAATCGCACCTTTATGCTCAGCCTCACCTATAATCCGTAACCCTTTGATGCTTCTGGCTTTTACTGTGGCATAGCTCAATAATTCAGCTTCATATGCGGCAATCTTATCCATACCAATATTATTTAAGTAATCAATCGCTGCACCCAACCCAACAACATCTGCAATATTAGGTGTTCCCGCCTCAAACTTATAAGGTAAAACATTATATTCAGTTTCTTCAAATGTGACTCTACGAATCATATCACCGCCACCTTGGTATGGTGGCATAGCTTCAAGCAATGCTTGTTTACCATATAGAACGCCCACACCAGTTGGCGCATAAAGTTTATGCCCTGAAAACACATAAAAATCACAATCCAAATCCTGCACATCCACAACCATATGCGGAATTGCTTGCGCACCATCCAACAACACAGGGATATCTTTTTTATGTGCCGCATCAATAATTCTTTTAATCGGATTAATCGTACCCAAAGCGTTAGACATATGAACAACACAAATCAATCTGGTTTTGTTATTGATGAGCTGTTCAAATTCGTCAAATATTAATTCACCTAACAAGTTTATTGGCGCAACCTTTAATATGGCCCCTGTCTGCTCACAGAGCATTTGCCAGGGCACAATATTGGAATGATGTTCCATGGCGGTAATGATAATTTCATCACCTGGTTTAATATTGGCTTTACCATAAGTTTGCGCGACCAGATTAATGGCTTCAGTAGCACCTTTAACAAAAATAATTTCTTTTTCACTAGCCGCATTAATGAAATCTTTTACTTTAACCCTTGCGCCTTCAAATTTATCTGTAGAACGAACACTTAAGGTATGTACACCTCTATGGACATTGGCGTAATCATGACTGTACAAATTTACAATACTATCAATGACCACCTGAGGTTTTTGACAAGTAGCGGCATTATCGAGATAAACCAAATCGTTACCGCGTATCTTTTCTTTTAAAATTGGAAAGTCCTGACGTATTTTTTGCACATCAAATTGGATCATAACCACTCCTTATTTATGCCTTCCTGCGGGAAACGTATTAATACTTGCTCCAATATCATCTCGTGCAACACTTTAATCTTTACCCTATCAACCATTTCATTAGCAAATGCAAATGTCAAAATATTACGAGCGGCTTCTTCATCAATACAACGTGATTGCAGATAAAAAATAGATTTTTCGTCCAAC
>CAJAHC010000428.1 GCA_903939355.1 uncultured Methylococcaceae bacterium
AAATGCAATGAAAATAAATTGAGGGCTCCATGAGTACAAGCCGATTTACCTTGAAACAATAAATTATTTACGAATGAAAAAAATAGTTCCAGCCCTTGTCATCCTATTATTATTAGGTTGTGATCGGAATCACCAGCCAATTATTACAGGGATCACCTGCAGCCCTGAAATACGGAATGCCGGTACTGTTTTCACGTTGAATGTCTCTGCCGCAGATGAAGACGGCGATTTGCTGAATTACCTGTGGAATGTCGGGGAAGGTAGTTTTACCACCACAACCAATTCGATGCAGGTAAAATGGAAGTCTCCAACGGATGGTGCTGGTAAAACATATTCTCTGACTGTAGCAGTATCGGACGGTAAAAACGAAGCCACCAGTGAGTTTCAGATTCAATTGACTGAACCTCAAACAGGGAACCTTCTTGGACATGTTTATTTCACAAAATTCAACATCCCGATACCTGAAGCCACTGTGACTATCGGTGATAAAAGCACTCAAACAGATCAGTATGGTTACTTTCCTATTTTGTCTATACCTTCCGGGGTTAATACTATGACAATTTCCAAGCTTGATTATAGTACTTACACTTCTGTCATAGAAGTTACTCCAAACAGCACCGTGAACTTGACAGGAGAAATTTCTTCAGTTAATCATTCCACAAAATTGTCCGGCATGATTTCCGATCAGGATGGCCTGCCACTTGAATATGCACAAGTTGTAGTTCTGAATCCTGATGGAACAGAAAGCAAACTTGCCTGTACAACAACCGCTACAGGTTACTTTCAGCTTTGGTATATCCCGCATGGAGAAAGAACACTGCTGGCAAGGAAGGCTGCATTGGACGATTATTACTTTATTGAACTGAAGGAAAGTTTAGTTTTTCAGGAGATTGAAACACAGTTGAATCTGGTGCTGCAAAAAGTGGCCTTTAATGGACAATTCACTGATTCACGGGACAATCATTTGTACAATTTTAAGACAATAGGAAATCTGACCTGGATGACAGAAAACCTATGTTACCTTCCCAGAGTAAGTCCATCAGCAAGTGGCTCCAATACTGAATCCTTCTTTTATGTTTACGATTATCAGGGATCAAAGACATCAGAAGCTAAAGCGACTGAAAATTTTAAATTATATGGCGTGTTATACAATGGGCCGGCAGCACGTGAGGCTTGTCCAACCGGCTGGCATTTACCCTATCAATCAGAATGGACTTCTTTGCTTAATCAATTTGGCACACTGGCTGGCAAGAAATTGAAATCAAAAACAGGATGGTCGAATAATGGGAATGGTGATAATACCAGCGGATTTTCAGCATTTCCCGGAGGTTTTGTAAATGAGAGCGGAGTCTTTAACGGTGAGAGTAATTCGGCCAAGTTCTGGTCATCAACATACTTCACAAATTCATCATATATCTATGTTAATGAGTTGCTGTATGATGACAATGGCGTTTCAACATTTGGAGCTAAAGATAGATTTGGTGGTTCTGTTCGATGTGTGAGAAACAAATAATTTTTGGAGCAATATTTTGATTTAAAATTACTAAAACCGCGCTATTGGAGATGTGGTCAACCGCTGTAATTAATTTCAACTTCGGGGTTCACTTATTGTGACAATAAGCATTGGTTGGTTGACCGAAATATTATCTATTTCCCGTATATATACGGTACAGCTTGGCTTTAACTGTTGTACCTTGTCATTGTTTATAAGGATATCCTTTTGCATTATGAGCATTACTGAACCGATCATTCAGTAATGTCAGGTAGTCACCGAAAACCTATAAAGAGTCGGTAAAAAAAAGTTTAACATGAAAAAAGTAATTAAAAATTCAAGAAAAAGTCTGTCGCTAATATTTGCTATCGGACTTTTGGGGTTGTTTTTAGTAATTTCTGGTCCTATTAAATCTGCGGAGCCTTGCTTAAAAATGCTTCCCAACGATCACCCTTGGTCCATACCAGTAAATGGTTATGGGTGCTGGAAATTTGTTGGCCCTAATGATGATGATTGGGAATATGTTGGTGATGAAATGTCATGTGAACCAAATGGTGGATGGGAACATTGCTATGTTTGGTATTGTCGGAATAATTACCTGGAATGTATGCGAGGTCCTATACCGGATTCAATTTACAGTAAATGAAATTGCAAGGGCCATTTATTGGCCCTTGTATTTTTTCCTTCGGTTTTCAAAAGGAATTTGACGATAGACGAGGGACTGTTCTAATAAAACAAATCGTGAAAAGGTTTAATTCAGCTTTAGTAATTAGGGATTAAATAGTGTAAAATTTACAATATTCAAATGAGAATCTTATTTTGTTTTACGGTTATCTGCATTATATTATTGTTTTCTTGTCAGCAAGAAAAGTCGAAAATCCCCTTAACCAGAGAAGTCAATTCTGGTGTAATCACAATCTCAGATACTATTACTCGGGTTGAGAAGGATTCTTATCAGTATTTTGATTCTGTAAAAGTTATTCCGCTTGAAACAAATGATATGTCGATCTTATCTCAAATTAAATCAGTTGTATTATCAAATAACCAGATTTGGGTCCATGATAGAAAGTTAAAAAAGCTTGTTTCATTTGATATGGGTGGAAAATTCCTTTCGTCCATTTCGATTTCTTCCCTTAGGCCTGATAATTTGAGTGACATTCAATATGTATCAAAGTATGGTTCCGATAAATTGCTGATAATTGATAATTTGAACAGAAAAATTGGTATTTATAACTCGGAGGGATTATTTTTATCTTGGATAAATATAACAGATTTTCCTATTGCTATAGCTGGAATAGATTCGAATATTTGCTTGCTTAGAACCACTAAAACAAAAGGTGAACAGTATTTATTTAAAGTTATTGACAAAATGGGCAAGAATTTTCCTGAATTTGATCTGAATAATACAAATAATATCATCAGACGACCCAATAATACCCCTGTTAAGTATTTTTCATTTTATGAATTGGACGGTTCATTGTTTTTTTTTACAGCCGAGGATAATAGAATCTATAAAATAACAAATAGAAAACAAATTCAAGTTAATAGTATTGTATTTGAAAACCGGGGAAGTGCCGGAAAAACGCCGGCTGCGTCAAAAATTATTAATTTTATTGAAACTCATGCTTTTATTTTCTTGGATGTTGTGATTGAAGGACACTTGTTCAATTATATTTA
>CAJAHC010000429.1 GCA_903939355.1 uncultured Methylococcaceae bacterium
GAACAAAGCCAAATATTAGATGACCTGCTCTGGACTTTTAGGGCAGGTAGTTTTATTCCTCACCAAATTTATACGGGCGAACCGCCTGGCATGGAAAAAATGGTCTTGATTGGCTCCCTCAATGCACCTGAACAATGGCAAGAAACAGTTATTAATCTTTCTACATGTTGCCCAGAACAACTTAACAAAATAGAGCATGTTCGTGAAATATTGGACAATAGCGAGGTCTCCAAGGAGCTTGGTAGAAGCCGTTACCGACACTATCAAAAATCAGGCTTTGATATAACAACTCATAATATAAATAGTTAATCGATTGATTAAATATGTTTTTATAGAAAAAACAAGGCAAACACCTTCTATCAAGAAGGTGTAGTAAAATAAATTTGTACTAGTTGGGTTATTTTCAATACCCTCTTAGGAAAAATGTAACTCGATTTATAGTCATTAAATTCAGTAGCCTGATTCCTTGTCTTAATTCCTGTTAAAATAGCCTATCTCTGACGACTACATAAATCCCCTCCATGGAAAAAACATACGCCCCTCATTCAATTGAACAACGCTGGTATCAAACTTGGGAAGAAAAAGGCTATTTTGCAGCCAAACAAGAGGGCGATTCTTACTGCATTATGATTCCACCCCCCAACGTGACCGGCAGCTTACATATGGGACATGCCTTTCAGGACACTATCATGGATGCCCTCACCCGCTACCATCGTATGAAAGGCTACAGTACTTTATGGCAACCAGGCACTGATCATGCCGGTATCGCTACCCAAATGGTCGTTGAACGCCTATGTAATGCTGAAGGTAAAACTCGCCATGATCTAGGTCGCGAAAAATTTCTCAAAAAAGTCTGGCAATGGAAAGAAGAGTCAGGCGGAACAATTACCCGTCAACTCAGACGAATGGGTTCATCTTTAGACTGGGACAGAGAACGATTCACTATGGATGAAGGGATGTCCGATGCCGTGCAAGCAGTATTTATAAAACTGTATGAAGAAGGTCTTATTTATCGTGGCAAACGTTTAGTTAACTGGGATCCAGTATTACATACAGCTGTTTCTGATCTTGAGGTACTCTCAGAAGAAGAAAATGGTTCAATGTGGCATTTGCGTTATCCCTTATCCAATGGCCAAGGGCATTTAGTTGTAGCAACAACACGTCCCGAAACCATGCTGGGTGATGCTGCAGTTGCTATACATCCAAATGATGACCGTTACAAGCACTTGCTGGGAGAATTTGTAGAACTGCCCTTAACGGGCCGTCGTATTCCAATTATTGCCGATGAATACGTTGACCCTGAATTTGGTACCGGTTGTGTCAAAATTACACCCGCTCATGATTTTAATGATTACGATGTTTGGACTCGTCATCGTCACGCCTCAATGATTCAGGATCTACCGCATGGCGGCTTAATTAACATTTTTACTGTTGATGCAGCAATACGCGATAATGTAGAAGATGAAATAAATCTGATTCCGCAAAAATATTGTGGCCTCGATCGGTTTGAGGCTCGCAAACAAATAATTTCTGATTTGGAAGTTGAAGGTTTGCTGGAAAAAATAGCCGACCATAAATTAATGGTCCCACGCGGTGACCGCACCAACAGTATAATTGAACCTTTATTAACTGATCAATGGTATGTCAAAGTAGGACCATTAGCAGAACCAGCGATTGCTGCTGTTAAAAATGGCGATATTAAATTTGTGCCGGACAATTGGAAAAACACCTATTTTGACTGGATGCGCAATATTCAGGACTGGTGTATTTCACGGCAAATCTGGTGGGGCCACCGTATACCGGCTTGGTATGATAATCTTGGCAATATTTACGTCGGTAACTCTGAACAAGCTATTCGTGAAAAACATAATTTATCTACTGACTATGTACTTAAACAAGATGAAGATGTTTTGGACACCTGGTTTTCCTCTGCATTATGGCCTTTTTCAACATTAGGATGGCCTGAAAACACTGAGGCACTAGCTAAACATTACCCAACCAGCGTACTGGTTACGGGTTTTGACATTATTTTCTTCTGGGTGGCACGAATGATTATGATGGGTTTAAAATTTCAAGGCGAAGTGCCATTTAAAGAAGTTTACATACATGGATTGGTGCGTGATGCTGAAGGTCAAAAAATGTCTAAGTCCAAAGGCAACGTACTTGACCCGATCGACATAATCGATGGTATAGAATTGGATTCTTTAATAGCAAAACGTACAGCCGGAATGATGCAGCCGCATTTAGCAAAAAAAATAGAACAAGACACGCGCAAACATTTTCCCGATGGGATTCAATCATACGGGACCGATGCCTTGCGTTTCACCTTTGCTTCTTTGGCATCTACTGGCCGCGACATTCGTTTTGACCTTGCTCGTACTGAAGGATATCGTAATTTTTGCAATAAACTTTGGAATGCTGCACGTTTTGTATTGATGAACACCGAAGAACAAGATAACGGATTAACCGATGCACTTTGCACCTATACTCAAGTAGATCGCTGGATTATTTCCAGACTCAATCAAGTAACAGCGATAACCAGTAATGCCATTGATAATTATCGTTTTGATTTAGCAGCGCAAGCGATTTATGAATTTACCTGGAATGAATACTGCGATTGGTATCTGGAACTGGCTAAAATATCACTACAATCCGAAGATGTTACCCTTCAACGTGCTACACGTAAAACGCTATTGACAGTTTTGGAGTCCATTTTAAGATTAGCGCATCCCATCATGCCATTTATTACGGAAGAAATTTGGCAGCGTGTTGCACCCTTAGCAGGTATCCAAGCTGAATCGATCATGCTACAACCTTACCCAGTAGCTAATAATTTCCATATTGATAACAGTGCTATTGCCGAAATCAATTGGGTGATGAACTTTATTTTGGGTGTTCGGCGTATTCGTGGCGAAATGAATATTGCCCCCAGCAAACCCTTACCTGTATTACTTCAGAACGGTTCAATTATTGACCAAAGTTATTTATCCAACAGTTCTGTTTATTTACAAAGATTGGGACGATTGGAATCTATTACTTGGTTAAGTAACGATGATACAACTCCAGAGTCTGCAATTGCCTTAGTCGGTGAATTAAAAATTCTTATTCCAATAGCGGGTCTTATTGACAAAGATGCTGAGTTGATACGTTTAGATAAAGAAATCCAAAAAATTAAAAACGATTTACCAAGAATTCAAGGAAAATTGAGTAACCCAACTTTTATTAATAAAGCTCCATCTGAAGTTATTGACAAAGAAAATGCCAAGCTTACTGACTTACTTTCCAATCTTCATAACTTGGAACAACAACAAATCAAAATTGGCGCCTTATAATTGAACCCAAAAGATAAGTTATACTACACACACTAGTCGTTAGGCTTTTTATTTGACTTAATGAAACATTTCACGTAGACCGACTTAACCTACTAAGTCGGTCTACTACCTAACTATTCAAAGTAACTATACTAGTTTGCATGCTTCACGCTGAACCTTCCGCCTCAACTTGGATTTCTATATAAGGTATATCATTATATGTCACCAATTACCCCAGCAGATTCTCAATTAAGTGGTTTTATAACATACTTAATTACGGAAGGTTTGCTAACTGAAAGTGAAGCTATCAACCATAACCTGGAAGCTCAGAAAAAAAATATCCCCCTACTAAGTTACTTGGTATCCAATAGTTTTATTAAAAGCAAAATTATCGCAACTAAGGCTTCAGTCGAATATGGTGTACCTTTACTTGATCTAGATGCAATTGATCTACATAATCTCCCCTTACATTTAGTAAATGAAAAACTTATTATTAAACACAGAACGTTACCACTTTTTATTCGTGGTAAAACACTATTTGTTGCCTTATCGGATCCCACCAACCTTCAAGCTTTAGACGAAATAAAATTTCAAAGTCAGTTACATCCAGAAACCATACTTGTTGAAGAAGATAAGTTAACAAAAGCAATTGATATCGCTTTAGAAGCCGTTGATACATCAATGGAAGATCTTCTTGGCGACAACCCCGAAAATCTTGATATTTCAGAAGATCCTGATGAAATCACCAAAGCTAATATTGACAGTGACATTGATGATGCGCCTATCGTTAGATATGTAAATAAAATATTACTGGACTCTATAAAAAAAGGTGCCTCAGATATTCACATGGAGCCTTATGAAAAAAACTTTCGTATTCGTTTCAGAGCAGATGGAATGTTACATCAAATAAGCAGTCCTCCCTATAACATTGCAAACAGAATTATTTCCCGCGTTAAAGTAATGGCTAAAATGGATATTGCTGAACATCGTGTACCTCAAGATGGTCGCATAAAGATTAAGTTATCTAAACAACATGCAATTGATTTTCGCGTAAATACTTGCCCAACTCTATTTGGTGAAAAAGTTGTTTTGAGAATATTGGATCCCACCAGCGCTCAAATTGGTATAGAAAAATTAGGTTTTGAACCTGAGCAAGAAAAACTTTTCCTCAATGCTATTAATAAACCCTACGGTATGGTTTTAGTAACCGGTCCTACAGGTAGTGGTAAAACCGTGACGCTATATACTGCATTAAATTTACTTAATAGTATTGAACGTAACATTTGTACTGCCGAAGACCCCGTTGAAATAACAGTTGATGGTATCAATCAAGTAAACATGAACTTTAAGGCCGGACTAACTTTTGCTAATGCGTTACGGGCATTTTTACGTCAAGACCCTGATATTATTATGGTTGGAGAAATTCGGGATTTAGAAACAGCAGATATTGCCGTAAAAGCAGCCCAAACAGGTCATTTAGTATTATCTACATTACATACTAATGATGCGCCACAAACATTAAACAGACTCATGCAAATGGGCATTGAACCTTTTAACATCATCTCGGCTGTCATTTTAATTATGGCCCAACGGTTGGCAAGGCGTTTATGTGTGTATTGTAAAACACCGACCAATTTCCCTAACAACACTCTCATTTCTGCGGGCTTTAGTGATGAAGAAATAAAAAATCTTGTAACCTATGGCCCTGTCGGTTGTGAGCACTGCACCAATGGTTATAAAGGTCGAGTAGGTATTTATCAAATAATGGCACTAAGTGAACCTATGCGTGCGATCATTCTTAATGGCGGTAATGCAATGCAATTGGCTGAGCAAGCCAAGTTGGAGGGCATTAATGATTTACGAGCATCAGGTTTAAATAAAATTCGTTTGGGGATTACCA
>CAJAHC010000430.1 GCA_903939355.1 uncultured Methylococcaceae bacterium
CCAGTAAGTAAACTTTCAATTCTTGACCAATTAATAAGTTCATGAACATCATCGAGATCTTTTAAGGCCTCATATTCAATCAGCATCACATCAACCAATGTCGTTTGTTTTAAGTTTTTCCACGCCATTTTAATTACCTAGTTCAGATGATTTTGTAGGATCTATTATCTCATTTTTATGATATTTTTACTGGGCTCGTGCAAAGGTCTCAATTTGTTCATTTCTTACTTTAATGAGTGAATTTTGCGTTCGAATCTGACACAAAGGATTCGCGTAATGTCACTACTTATTACTTTAATAGTTCTATAACTAATAAATAAAAGCCATGCGAGAAGTTTTGCCATATCTTGTGCCTACCGATTTTCCAGAGATTACTAGAAATACTCTGGAAATATTACAAGTAAATTTAGGCTATTTATGTAATTTAAGTTGCACGCATTGCCATGTAAATGCAGGCCCAAAACGAACTGAACAAATGACCAGGGCTACTGTAGATTTGGTTCTAGATTTTATAAGTAGAGAACAGATTCACGTAGTCGATTTAACCGGTGGCGCTCCGGAAATGAATCCCCATTTTAATTATCTGGTTATGCAAGCAAGAGCTATGGGTGTAACGGTGATTGATCGTTGTAACTTGGTGATTCTTGAAGAAGCAGGATACGAAGAGATGGCTGGTTTTTTGGCGGAGAATAAAGTAGTCATTACGGCATCTTTACCTTGTTATCTCGAAGATAATGTCGATAAACAGCGTGGTAAAGGTACGTTTAGTGCCAGCATGGCCGCGTTAAAGAAATTGAATCGTCTTGGTTATGGTCGGGTAGACACTGATTTGCAACTTAATCTGGTGTTTAATCCCCAAGGGATCAACCTTCCACCGGAACAAAATGCATTACAAAAAGCCTATAAAGAACACTTGCAGACACATTATGGTATTGTATTTAATCAACTTTTTGCCATAACCAATCTTCCTGTTCAGCGATTTGGCAGCATGTTGCTAAGTAAAGGTTTATTTAATGACTATATGCAGTTATTAAAAGACAACTATCGCCCTGAGAATTTAGCGACTGTGATGTGTCGAAATACCTTAAGTGTTGATTGGCAGGGCTATGTTTACGATTGTGATTTTAACCAAATGTTACAATTGCCTCTGGGCGCAAATCCAAACAAAAAAATGCATCTAACTGACTTGATTAATTCTTCCTCCCTACTTGGAGCTCCCATCACTGTTCGTCAACATTGTTATGGCTGTACAGCCGGTCAGGGCAGTAGTTGTGGCGGAGCGTTAGCTTAACTTCCCTTTAACATTAAGCAAAAAGGAATCAAAATGACTGTAGAAACAGGTGTTTTAGAACGTTACTCGGCAGGTGCCGAGTCTATACAGGCTGATTTGTGTTGTCCGGTAGATTATGATCAAGAATTGTTAACCCTGTTGCCCCAAGAAATAATTGATAAAGACTATGGCTGTGGCGATCCCTCTCGTTATGTCAAAAAAGGGGATGTTGTATTGGATTTAGGCTCCGGTTCCGGCAAAATCTGTTATATGGCTGCGCAATTAGTCGGTGATAAAGGTAAAGTAATTGGTGTTGACATGAACGATGACATGTTGGCACTGGCCAGGAAATATCAACAGGAAATGGCTGAGAAACTGGGTTCAAACCGAGTTGAGTTTGTTAAGGGACAAATTCAGGACTTGGCTTTGGATTTGGCAGCCATGAATGCCCATTTGGCAGAATATCCAATCCATAAGGCTGAAGATATTATCATTTTACGTGCTTGGCAGGAAAACCAACGTAAAAACGCCCCCCTAATTGCCGATAACTCGGTTGATCTGGTTGTTTCCAATTGTGTTCTTAATTTGGTTCATGATAGTGATAAGGAGCAACTGATACAGGAAATATTCCGAGTTGTTAAACCGGGTGGTCGTGTTGCTATTTCTGATATTGTCAGTGATGAAACAGTACCTGGACATTTAAAACAGAATCAAGCTTTATGGAGTGGCTGCATTTCCGGCGCTTTACAAGAACATGATTTTTTAGAAGCCTTTATTAAAGCTGGCTTTATTGCAGTCAGTTACGATAAATGGGAAAACCAACCTTGGCAGGTGGTTGAAGAGCTTGAATTTCGCTCAGTGACTATTACAGCAGTAAAACCACAAAATGAAGCCTGTATAGATAAGGGTCATGCTGTAATTTATCGCGGTCCTTATTCTGAAGTTTATGACGATGAAGGTCATGTTTATTTAAGAGGTCAGCGCATGGCTGTTTGTGAGCGTAATTATAAATTACTCACCAGCGAGACTTATAATAACGATTTTATCGGTATAGCACCTGCTGAAGTTAGAGCGGGTAAACCTTGGAATTGTGCGGCCGGAACACTGCGCGCAGTGGCCGACACTAAAGGCGGACAGCATGAGGATAGGTCTAATACCGGTGGATGTTGTTAGTTACACAGGTTACGGAGTCCAATTTGATCAGTGAATAATTGGTATTTCCTATTGGAAATCTTATACGTTTAGTGGTCATTAGTTAAATTTTATAGAGATTAGCCAATGGGTTATAAAATAAATCGATACTATCATTCTTGGTTAGGCGGCTCTTTTACCCAGAATACTAAAGTTAGTAATGATATGCTGGCCGCAGTAACTACCCAATAGGCAGGTGCGATTGGATTGCCTGTGTAATTAATTAACCATGCAGCAATCAGTGGACTAGTGCCACCGAAAAGCCCTATAGAAGCATTATAGGCAAAGGCTAAGCCAGTACATCTGACAGCCACAGGCATCAACTCTACATTGAGAGCTACAATTCCACCACCCACCATTCCAACCATAACGGCAAATAAAATTTCACCAATGAGAATATGATATTCATTGCTGGAGTGAATTAACTCAAACAGCGGAATTGCCATAATTGTTAGAAGAGTTGTCGATATGAGCAATAAATTTTTTCGACCATAACGATCAGACAACCAAGCTGATAATGGCATTACAAGGAGTAAAACCAGCATCGCCAAGGTATTTAACTCGAGCGCAATACTTTCAGAAAGTTTGTCAATGTTACGGATATAACTCACTGCATAAACAAACGTAGTATAAAACGCCACGCCATGACCGATATTAAGCAATGCTACACGTAAGACATCCCGGCGGTAACGAGTAAAAATATCGGTAACGGGACTAGCTGTCAGTACAACAGGCATTTCTACCTGCATATGACTACGAATCCACCATCCTGTTAACGCGACAAAGCCACCAATTGCAAAAGGTAGCCGCCATCCCCAATTCAGAAGCTGCGTGTCTTCTAACAAAGATGAAACCAATAGTCCAACACCCGAACCAAGTAATATACCAGCTGAAGCGCCCCAAGCGCCCCAGACAGCTGTAAAGGCTCTTCTGTTTTTGGGAGCATTTTCTGCCAGAAAAATTACTGAGCTTGTGTATTCGCCGCCCACTGAAAGCCCTTGCAACATCCTTAATGCGATTAACAGAATGGGAGCTAGAACTCCGATGGTTTCATAAGTGGGCATAAAAGCCATTAAAATGGTAGGTACGGCCATGGCCATCACGGACAGTGTCATTGCTTTCTGACGCCCGACCAGATCACCAATTCTCCCAAATACTAATCCACCGATAGGTCTCATTAAAAAACCGGCGGCAAAAGCCCCAAAGGAAGCGATCAGGGAGACGGCAGGGTCCGTCATGGGAAAAAATAATCTGGCAATAATCGTTGCAAAGTAACCATAGACGGCAAAGTCATACCACTCCATCATGTTACCGACAAGACCAATGATAATGATCTTAAATAAAGAGGGTGGGGTTGTTTTATTGGACATTAAGTATTTCCGATTTTATATTATTTCTATTTTGTCATTATAAATTAAATAGCTGAATGAGGTTTTAATACTGAGATGCTTCGATGGGTCTTGTAGATGCGTTGGAATAAATTCAAGAGTGTGCTGGTGGTGCATAGAACTATCACGATAAAGGGATTTGCCCCAAATGGCACTTACTTAAGCAATTAAAGAATTAAAAAGAAAAAGCCGGCATGGTGGTAAGCTTAAATCACCAAACCACTACAACGTTTACACTAAAATACAAAGGATATAACCTAAGAGATATGCAATGAAAATAATCATCAAGTCATTTGTTGTCGGTTTTTTGGTTTTTTGTGTGCTTACCTTTCATTCAAGCGTCTTTGCAGAACAAAACAGTTTTCTTGAAAATAACAAGCAAGCATCAGTTATCTCATCAGTAGATATTGATGTATTTGTTCGTGAAGGTTGTCCCCATTGCGCTAAAGCGGAGCAGTTTTTACAGACCCTTCAACATGATCAACCCACGCTTAAAATAGCCATACATGATGTAGTTAAAGAGGCTAGGGCGCTGGAGCAATTACAACAGTTGTTTAAAAAACAAGCCTTGGGCGCTGTGAGAGTGCCTGCCTTTTATATCGCGGGGCAATTGCTGGTCGGTTATTCCGATGAGATAACGACGGGTTATCTTATTCGCAATGCCTTGCTGCAAGGGCAAGCGCAAAAAAAACAGAAGACCTCCGGTAGTTGTGAGGCCAAAGAATCATTATCCTGCGAGTCGGGTGCGGGCGCTTTGACTGAACCGTCCTCTGTTTTTTTTCTGGATTTCTTCGGTTACAAACTGTCATTAGAAGAATTGGGATTGCCGTTGTTTACCTTAGCAATGGGTTTATTGGATGGTTTTAATCCTTGTTCGATGTGGGTGTTAATACTCATGATATCTTTACTGGCACCCATGAAAAACAGATGGCGGATGTTTGCGGTTGCAGGTACTTTTATTGCTGTTGAAGGCTTGGCTTATTTTATATTTATGGCGGCTTGGCTTAATTTGTTTTTATACATTGGCTTATCTCGTCTTTCAGAAATCATTATTGCTGGCATTGCTCTTTTGGTTGGTTTACTTAACCTTAAGGATTTTTGGTTTTATGGTCGTGGTGTTTCATTGTCGATTCCCGATGCCGCAAAGCCAGATATTTATGCCAGAATGCGGGCTATTTTACAGGCACAAAATATGACGGGTGCCTTGCTGGGGGCTGTAACGTTGGCGGTTTTAGTGCAGATGGTTGAGTTTATGTGTACCTCCGGTTTTCCTGCGTTATACACCAAGATTTTAATGCTCAAGCAGTTAAGTCACACCAGTTATTACAGTTATTTGCTACTTTATAATGTGGCTTATCTGTTTGATGATTTTATTATTTTAGCCATAGGCATTATTACGTTAAGTCAGCGCCGTTTACAGGAAAAAGAGGGGCGTTGGCTAAAGTTAATTAGTGGCTTGGTCATGCTGGGATTGGCAGTTTATTTATACCTTGCACGGATTTAAGTTACATAAGTTTTTAACGAGCTCTTTCGCACCATAAGCAGGAGAGATATCTTTTTTTGTCGAACAAAACTATAGCATCCAAAAAGGTCGTCTGCTTACCATTTACTCCCATTCCTCTTCTTTTTTAGCTATTTTATGTTGGTCATAGTTATCATTAAGTGCTTGTATTTTATGTAAAAATTTAATAATAAATCCCTTTTCAAGTTCAATTAATTTTTCAGGTTTTATGCCTTGATAGTCAAAGTGAGATTTACAAAATCCACTGGTTACGTTTTCCAGCACTCATAGCGCCCTTTAAGCCCCCATTCACTTAATTTTCACTATCAGTCCTAGATTAAGCCAATACACGAAGAGTTTGTGCACTTAATCCTCGGGTGTTTTTGTCCACGCCCACTTCCCGATATACGGCAGCTGAGAAGTTTTTCCGCTCAGCTCGATATCACGTATGTAAATGGTCAAGGAGGTGTTGAAAAAGATTACATATTTGCTTATAAATGGGCAAATATGGCTGCCATGAATGGTAATGAAGAAGCCTGCATGTTAACTGAATTACTTATGCATTATATGACCCGTCAGGAAATTGAGAGCTCAAGAAAGTTAACTTTGCAATCCAGAAGTAATAAATTATAAAGATCTTTTTTATTATGGACATCTCAATTAGCGTTGCTAAACAATCACACGATTTTGGAACTATTTTTAGACTAAATAGACAAAGCTAAAAACAAATAACGCTATAATAAATAGAAAATGCATTTGCGAGAAATAGGTAAGTTAAATGAAGCTTTTTGACTATTGTGGGCTAGAAGCTAAGATATCTGGATTTGAGATGGATCATAAAGAGGGCAAAAAGATTTTTTGTTGTGAAGGATGTAAGGCTATTTACAAACTTT
This sequence comes from uncultured Methylococcaceae bacterium, assembly GCA_903939355.1. GTDB lineage: Bacteria > Pseudomonadota > Gammaproteobacteria > Methylococcales > Methylomonadaceae > Methylobacter_C. The sequence continues at coordinate 6,244 of CAJAHC010000430.1, forward strand.
TTGGTGCTATGCTGGATGTAAAAAATAAAAAACCTGCGCTGAAAATATTGGAAACGGAGCGATAGCGAAGTGAATATTTTTAGTCGCCGTATAGCCGTAGGGTGTATTTAAAATGCGGTTAATGATTGCCGTAATTAGCTCTGTTTATCTACATTGTCTTAATATATGCTTACAACAACACTGATGTAGGTAGCATCTAGGACATTTCTGGCACGCACTACGCTAATGTTGTCTTGCGCTACTGAGTAATAAAGAGGCTGAGCTTTTTTACTTGAATCGGTGGTGTATTTTTAGGCTAGTTCAAGCCCGCTTCCCTGCGAACTTATTTAGTTAACTAAGACAGTTTTTTATATTTAAGTCTTTTAGGGTTATCAGCGTCACTGCCTAAGCGGCGATGGCGATCAGCCTCATAATCTTCATAGTTGCCTTCAAACCAAACTACTTGGCTGTCGCCTTCAAAAGCGAGCATGTGTGTGGCAATTCTATCCAGAAACCAACGATCATGCGATATGACGACCGCACAACCGGGGAAGGCGAGCAGGGCTTCTTCCAAGGCGCGCAGAGTTTCAACGTCTAAATCATTGGTGGGTTCATCCAGTAACAACACATTGCCACCGGTTTTAAGTAATTTGGCTAAATGGACGCGGTTACGTTCACCACCTGATAAATCACCAATACGTTTGCCTTGGTCGGCACCTTTAAAGTTAAAACGACCGACGTAAGCGCGGGAAGGTGTTTCGTATTTGCCGACGGTGATCATATCCAATCCATCCGAAATTTCTTCAAAAACAGTTTTCTTAGGGTCCAAGTCATCTCGTAACTGATCGACATAAGCCAGTTGAACGGTTTGTCCCAACGTTAAGGTGCCGGAATCGGGGTGTTCGACACCTGCCATCATTCGAAACAGGGTTGTTTTACCGGCACCGTTAGGGCCGATGATACCGACGATACCGCCGGGTGGTAATTTAAAGCTCAAGCCGTTAATTAACAGTTTGTCGCCAAAGGCTTTGTTAATGTTGTCGGCTTCAAAGACGACATCGCCCAAACGCGGGCCGGGTGGTATGTATATTTCTTGGGTTTCATTACGTTTTTGCACATCCGTTGACGATAATTCTTCAAAGCGTGCCAAACGAGCTTTGCTTTTCGCATGGCGGCCTTTGGGATTGGTACGGACCCATTCCAATTCGTCTTTCATGGCTTTTTGGCGTGAAGATTCTTGTTTTTCTTCTTGCAACAAGCGATTGCTTTTTTGTTCTAACCAACTGGAGTAATTGCCTTCCCAGGGAATGCCCGAGCCTCTATCCAGTTCCAAAATCCAGCCGGCAACATTGTCGAGAAAATAACGATCATGGGTTACCGCAACTACAGTGCCTGGGTAATCATGCAGGAAGCGTTCCAACCAGGCCACTGATTCGGCGTCTAAATGGTTGGTCGGTTCATCCAGTAACAACATGTCAGGGTTGGATAATAATAAGCGGCATAGTGCCACACGGCGTTTTTCACCACCTGAAAGTTTGGTGACATCGGCATCCCAATCGGGCAAGCGCAAGGCATCGGCTGCAACTTCTAATCTGCGTTCCAGATTATGTCCGTCGCAGGCATTGATAATATCTTCCAGTTTTGCCTGATCAGCGGCCAGTTTGTCAAAATCGGCATCTGGGTCAGCATAGGCAGCATAAACGGCATCCAGTTGCATCAAGGCATTTTTAATGTCGGCAACGGATTCTTCGACATTGCCGCGCACGGTTTTCATGGGGTCTAATTGTGGTTCTTGTGGTAAGTAGCCAATATTAATACCTTTTTGCGGTATCGCTTCACCTTCGATTTCTGTATCGATGCCAGCCATGATGCGCAAAAGCGTTGATTTACCCGAGCCGTTTAAACCCAGTACGCCAATTTTTGCACCTGGAAAAAAAGACAAGGAAATGTCTTTAAGGATGTATTTTTTGGGTGGGACAATTTTGCCGATCCGATTCATTGAATAAATGTATTGCGCCATAATATTTAGTTAAATAGTTTAAGATTTATAAAAAGTTGACGTGATGGTGGTTATTATTCCATGTTATTGAATAATTATTAAGTATTGATGTGGGAGAGATCCTAATACAAAGGATGTTTGTACTTGCAATAATATAATTAACAACCATATTGCAGTAATGTCGATTTAGTTGATGGTTTGTCATCTTGTTCATTACAATAGTCTAAAATCAGACGTTTAAACTAATATTTACCTGTTAAGGTAGTCTACCTTTATGCACAAGCTCGTTATCTACAATCATGGTAAAGACAGTATTCCGTGGGGTGAAAAGACCTATGCGTTAGCGGAAGTGGCTAAACGTCATGCGTATACTTTTATCAGTCCCGATTACCAAGCCAGTAATGATCCGGATCTTCGCGTCAAGCAATTGTTGGCTATGGATTTGTCTACCTATCAAGATATTATTTTAGTCGGCTCCAGTATGGGCGCTTATATCGTTACGGTGGCTGCAAAGAGTATCAAGCCCAACGGCCTATTTTTAATTGCTCCGGCATTTTATCTGCCGGGTTATCAGTGCACTGAATTTAAGCCAAATTGTAAACGTATCGACGTGTTTCATGGTTGGCAAGACGAAGTAGTGCCGCCTGAAAATAGTTGGCGATTTTGTCAGCAACACCAAGCAAACTTGCATATGTTGGATTCGGATCATCGGTTGCTCAGTGTTTTACCTATTATGGCTGATGCTTTTGATCGTTTTTTAGACCATTGCTGATAGGTCCAAGCACGTCGTTATGGCTTTACTTAAATGTCGAATAAACGTTTCTTCAATCATGGAAGCTTTACTTTGATGCTTCGTTTAATGCTGATTTTTTTGTGGGTATTAGTTGCCTGCACAGCGGTCACTCCAAAAAATGGTGACAATATTTGCGCTACTTTTAAAGAAAAAGATGATTGGTATGATGAAGCAAAAGATTCTTATCAAAAATGGGGGGTTCCTGTGTATGTACAAATGGCAATTATGCACCAGGAGTCTCATTTTGTTGCTGATGCAAGACCCCCTCGTGAAATGTTATTAGGGTTTATACCTTGGTTTAGACCGACAAGTGCTTATGGCTATGCGCAAGCAGTCGATGGGACATGGGACGATTATCTCGATGATGCAGGCGGTTGGTTTGCTGATCGCGATGATTTTTCTGATGCCATTGATTTTATAGGTTGGTATAGCAATTCAAGTCATGCCAAATTGGGTATTTCTAAATGGGATGCCAGAAACTTATACTTAGCCTACCATGAAGGACATAATGGTTTTAAGCATAAAACTCATTTAAGAAATGTAACGTTAAAGCACGTCGCTGATAAAGTCGCAA
>CAJAHC010000431.1 GCA_903939355.1 uncultured Methylococcaceae bacterium
ACTTGTTTGTTTGTTTGCTGATTTCTTCTGTGGCTATGACTAATCATAAAGTACTATCTGTTTTATTATTATTTGCCTTTAGTTGGATCTTATTCTGTGTTTCAACCGTTATTTTGGTTGAGCCTTCCTTGTTGATAAAGGGTTTTATTGTTGTTTTGTGCTTGATGACCCTTTGGCGGCCTGCATGGGGTATTGGTTTATTCCTTGTCACAATGCCCCTTTATGGAGGGAGCAAACCAGGTGATTTTCATACTATCCACTTCATCGAAATATTAACTTTTCTTGATCTTTCCCTGAGTTTGCGGCTGCTTATTCATGTGTGCAAGAACAACAAAATAATTTCTGTTAGACTTCAAAATCCTTTAGTTTTTGTTATTTTCGTGTATTGGCTAATAGCGCTACTTAGTCTATCTACAGTTTGCCCCAGCAGCCAAATACGAGCACTGATCTGGCCAGAACCTCTGGAAGCTTATTCGTTTATAGGACTGACCGAAGAAGCGTACATGTATTCTTGGCATTCGTGGTTTATTTTGACGGAAAGCCTATTGCTGGGGATTGCTCTCTATAACATACCAACATCTAATAAAAATTGGTCCATGCGATGGGTCTATTGCCTCTTAGCTGGCTTGGTGGCGTCACTTGTTTTGGGCGTACTTGACTTTTATTCGTTAATTGATCTTACGGCGGTGAGGCCGGCTTTTCATCTTAAAGACTATGGGCCAGCTTATAGACATCAGCGATTGAGCTCCGTGTTTGGTAATCCAGGCTGGTATGCTCAATTCGTAACATTAGCGACACCAGCGGTACTTGCCATTTTGTCTATCCCTTTACGCAGAAGAAGCTTGTTATTTGTCATGATAGGCTTAATGGCTTTAACAGAGTTTACCTTGATACTTGCTTATCAGCGCGGTGGATGGATTTCTTACCCACTAACTTTATTGGTTGTCTGGTTTTGTATTTATGTATTTGATGCCGAGCATCAATCTACCGCCGAAATTAGGGCTAAAACAAAAAGCGCCATAAAAAAGATTTTAATCAGTGTACCCGTCACTATTATTATTTCTGTTTCTTTAATTTATATTATTGGTAAAAATACTACAACAGAATACAACAAAGTTGATACCTATCTAGAACGAGCAAAAGGTATGCAAAATACCCAGGACAGGCTTGCTTACTGGGTGCCAACAAGCGCTATCACTAAACTTAATCCCATTCTGGGTGCCGGTAACGAATCCTATTCATTTCAGTTTACTGGCTTGTACCTCGGCAAAGATGCCCCTTATGCGTTAACAGAAAAAGAAAACATGATTATGGCCGGTAGTGCCCATAATCTTTACTTCCAAACCTTAGCGGGTAAAGGATGGCTAGGTCTAGTCAGTTTATTGGCATTAATGCTGGTGTCGATAAGAATCAGTTGGACTTTAACCTTTTCTCAGGGCAAATCACCTGCACTTATTCCTCTTTCAAATAATCAGCGTTTACTGGTAATGATGGGATTTACCTATACGATGGCGCTGATGATTTACAGTAACGTAGGTGAAATATTTTATGTGCCAATTAATTATATTGTGTTCGTACTATTTTATGCACTGATCATTCGAGATGTACCCCAGATACGTAATATTGCTTCCAAAACTACGATAAAAATTTTATTAGGCATCGCTTTCTTTTTTATACTCCATTTGCTGTGGGAATATGGCTATCCTAGTGCCATTCGCGACAAACTCAAACAAAGCAATCCTTCTGGTTGTTACGCAATAGAAGGCAACCCTATCGATCCGGCGACTCAGTATCGTTGGTGCAGTAGGCAATTTACGGTTAATGCTCCACTGACCATGATTGATTCAAAGCCCTATGCGATGATTTGGCTCGCGCCCCAATTGCCGGCACATAGTTTTCCTTTTCAGGTAAAGGTGTTACATAAAGGTAAACAGCTTATAGAGCAAACCCTTACCAGGGGAGGAGCTCAAAGAATTTTGGCTGCCCTGCCAATGGAAGCACTTAACTTAAAATCAGGCTTCCCTATTAACGATCATGTTTCTCTTGAGGTTATAACCAATGATTCATTTATACCGTTATTAGAAACCAATGGCGCAGCTTCGGACATTCGTAACCTATCTGTACAGTGGTTTTTTAATGAAGCCTATCCAGGCTGTTATGAGAATGAGGGAAACCCCTTAGAGCCTGCTTCTCAGTTCAGGTGGTGTTCTAGCCATTTCCAGGTAAGACTTCCTGTTATTAGGCGGGATTCTAAACAGTATGGATCGTTATCTCTGCTTGCTGCTCCGCAGCTCGTTGATCATCATAACGCTTTCACTTTACAAGTGTTACTTAATGGAAAAATGGTGCAGAGTAAAACCCTTACGCCAGGTAGTCTTGAACAGGTGATGATTGAGTTGCCTTTTAATCATGCTAATCCCAGTATTATTGATGGTGGAAGTGATACGGTTTTGCTTGATTTTGTGACGAGTGATGCTTTTATACCTTTCGTTGAATCCAAAGGAGTTTCAGCGGATACACGCATACTGTCCGTTCAGTGGTTCTATAATAACTAAACAAAGAGATAACTATTTTGAATGACATTTTTAAGTATTTTGCTGTCTTAATCTTTTCATGCCTTATTGTACTGGTTTTGACGCCCTTATTTATTAAATTGGCACCGCGCATAGGCTTAATGGATGTCCCTGATGAGCGCTGTATTCATGACAATACAACCCCGCTAGGCGGTGGTGTGGTCATATTTATAGCGTTTAACTTATC
>CAJAHC010000432.1 GCA_903939355.1 uncultured Methylococcaceae bacterium
AGTTAAACACTGGTGCCTAGTGTTGTGACCATGAACAAAGGTAGCAAACCATGGATCATCTTCGGATGAGATATCCATTAGCATACTTACAAAGCCGAGTACCCAAATGCCCTTGGGAATGTGTCGTAGTGTATTTCCGTAGCGTGGTGAAATGATGGCTAGCTTTAATGACGATGGAGTTGCTGTATTGCAGGCTTGGTAAAAGTCAAAGAACACTCGTGAGTGGTTGTGCCTAGTTCAATTTGTAAGGTACTGTGATGAATGAAGTAATGTTCTTTAAGTGTCAATATGATTTCATCCATAAAAGCATCGCCAGGATGACCATTAGGCATTACTAAATGAACTGTTAGTGCATTTTCAGTGGTACTCAAGCCCCAAATATGTAAGTCATGAATGTCTGTTACCCCTTCTAGTTGACATAGATAATCATCAACGGCTATTGCATTAACCTGAGCAGGTACGGCATTTAAGGCTAGATGTAGAGAATCGCGTAGTAAGCCCCAGGTGCCAGCTACAATGACAATAACTATAATCAGACTCATAACTGGATCCAGCCAGTACCAATCAGTATAAATCATGGCAATGCCGGCAATAACGACGGCAAGAGATACTGCTGTGTCGGCTGCCATGTGTAAATAAGCACTACGTATGTTTAAATCACCTTTGCTATCTTTCATCAAAAATAACGCCGAAAGACCATTAATTATAATGCCAATTCCGGCCACTATTGATACTGTTAGGCCCTCTATAACAGGTGGTTCTGAGAAACGATGCATAGCTTCCCACGCTATTGCGCCGCAGGCTACAAGTAGCAACATGGCATTAGCGAGGGCTGCGAGAATAGAGGTGCTGCGTAACCCATAAGTGTAACGTTTGCTGGGTTGTTTGCGTGTCAGTATAATAGCACTCCAAGATAACACCAGCCCCAGTACATCTGAAATATTATGTCCAGCATCAGCTATCAATGCTGTTGAATTAGTGATGAAGCCATAGCCAAATTCAATACCCACATAAATTAGATTTAAAAAGATAGCGATTCCGAAAATACGACTCTGGTTTTTTGCAGCAGGTTGTTGATGTTCTTTTGAGTGGTTGTGATGGTGGGTCATTAATCAATTTCCTTATTCAACAAAAATGCGCCAATATTTTTAGATTGCTATGGGAGGTATTCATAAGTGAATATAAGTAGTTACCTTAGTATAATTTCGATCGGAAAACCAACGATAAATAACCTGTTCTAATTATGAAAGCGTACTTGTCGGAATATAATCACAGTAGGAAACTAAGAAAAATTGGTTGGGTTAAAAAATTCGTGATTTAAATAGTAACTTTATTGTAAGTTAGAGAGTTGTTAATGAGCAGGGTTTAATGGCTTTAACAAGGTTTAAGCTCGAGTGGATCACATCCCTGTGATTCATTGAAAAAAGAGATTTGTCGAGAACAGAATTATGTTTTGGCAACTTTTGGTAAAAACAATGAATGTCCTGAAAAATTCTTATGCTTATCTATACCAATAAACTGACATTTACCGCCGCTTTCTTCATAATTATGTTTAAAGTCTTCTAGAAATTCTAATACAGTCAGATCTATAAAATAGGTGTTATGTAGTTTAAAGATTACAGACTTACCCTTTTCAATAGTGCCTAATTCAGTTTTTAACGGCATAAAATTTGAAAAAATTGCAGAGTGGGCTATATTGACTTCAATTGTATCCGCATCTTTATTTTTAATTTCGAAATGAATTTTGAAGAGATTATTCAGATTAACTCCGCGTAATAAATGAAGTATAAATTTGGTCAAGATACCAATACTGACACCGATCAATAAATCAGTAGCTAATACTCCGATAATAGTAACAACAAACATAAATAGTTGCTCTTTCCCCATCTTTAAAATGTGGTGGAAAGTTTTTGGTGACGATAGGCGGTATCCTGTAAAGACTAACAATGCAGCTAGAGCTGCAAGGGGAATG
>CAJAHC010000433.1 GCA_903939355.1 uncultured Methylococcaceae bacterium
CCCTGAAGCAAACGCTGAATTGATTCGACTTGTTACAGAAGAAGTTGAAGAAGGTATTAAGTCAGCTTATACCATTCCAGAAAAATTAGTGCGCCAAGAACACCTTAAAGGTATTCGTAATGCAGTTGTAGAAAAATTATCGCTTAATTATGCTGAAAAGGATATTCGAGGTATTATTGAGCATTTAGAATATCGGATTGTTCGTAGCGCCATACTTAATGAAAGTAAGCGGATTGATGGGCGGGCTCTAGATAAGATTAGACCAATTTCTATCAGGACGGGTGTCTTGCCACGAACTCACGGCTCTGCTTTATTTACCAGAGGTGAAACTCAGGCGTTGGTGGTTGCAACATTAGGTACTGCTCGTGACGCACAAATAATTGATGCGTTGGCTGGTGAATATAAAGAACCGTTCATGTTGCATTATAATTTTCCTCCATACAGTGTTGGTGAGACAGGCTTTGTTGGTTCGCCAAAACGTCGTGAAATAGGTCATGGTCGTTTGGCAAAACGCGGTGTGGCGGCAGTTTTACCAAATATGGATGAATTTCCTTATACCATTCGCGTAGTTTCTGAAATAACGGAGTCGAATGGATCAAGTTCTATGGCTTCGGTATGTGGCAGTAGTTTGGCCTTGATGGACGCGGGTGTCCCAATTAAATCTCCGGTTGCAGGCATTGCAATGGGTTTAATTAAAGAAGGCGATAGCTTTGCTGTTTTATCTGACATTATGGGTGATGAAGATCACCTTGGTGATATGGACTTTAAAGTAGCAGGTTCTGTAGACGGAATTACTGCCTTGCAAATGGACATCAAAATAGATGGCATTACTGCAGAAATCATGAAGACTGCGCTGGAGCAAGCAAAACAAGGTCGTTTGCATATTTTGAATGAAATGAACAAGGCATTGTCTAGCACACGCGATGAAATGTCAGATTTTGCTCCACGTATAATCACCTTCAAAATTGATCCAAGTAAAATTCGGGAAGTTATTGGTAAAGGTGGTGCAACTATACGTAGCATAACTGAACAAACCGGCGCGAGTGTTGATTTAACTGATGATGGTATCGTTAAGGTCGCTTCTGTTGATAAAGCAGCGGGTGAAGAAGCTCGTCGTCTAATCGAAGAAATTACCGCCGAAGTTGAAGTGGGTAAGGTTTACGAAGGGAAAGTTGCCAGATTGATGGATTTTGGTGCTTTTGTTACTATTCTTCCTGGTAAAGATGGCTTGGTTCACATCTCACAAATTTCAGATGAACATGTTGATAAAGTAAGTGATCGTTTAAATGAAGGTGATGTGGTTAGAGTTAAAGTGCTTGAAATTGATCGACAAGGCAGAGTCAGATTAAGTATTAAAGAAGTAGATAAAGAGTCGTAGAGCTCAAATAGTGAAAAATTAGAAAAGGGCCGAAAGGCCCTTTTTTGTGTACTATAGTTTAGCTTAATAAAAGATGTAATTTCTTTATGCTTTATTAGAAAGAATAGTTCCTGCCTCTATTATCTGGCCAAACCTAATACCAGCATCATTGCCAGGAATCTACTTTGGCAACTTATTGAAAAAAAGAATCTTCTCTATCATCATTTTCTAATTCCAGCGATTCGCCAGGAATTCTTTTTTCTTCCATTACCCATTCACCCAAGTCTATCAATCTGCATCGTTCGCAACAAAAAGGCTTAAATAGTTGTTCAGGTATCCAAGTAATAGGGCATTTGCAGGTTGGACACTTGACAATTATTGGGTTGGTAAGCGTAGACATTAGAATAAACAGCAAGTTAGAATAAATGGAATATCGTTAATACTTTGGATTGACCGTTTGTTTTCTATAGAAGGTTCCATAAAGCGAATGTTGCAACGGTGTTTCCCACCGCTTATTTCAACAAAAAGAGGTAGCGATTTATCCAAAGTTACCTTTATAAGTTGGAATGGTTGATTCTGATCTAGAGAAACCTGATAAAAACCGGCGATAGCTATTTCATTTTTGGCAGCTTGACTGTTACGTATAAAATTAAGAATGAACTCAATTGCTGTGTAAACGTCAATAAATGGGTTGCTCCAGTATTTTAGATCTTTTAGTCGAATCGATTCATCTTGTGCAAGCCAATAATGATATTCTGGCAAATCAAAACAACAGGTACCACCTGGTATTGAACTACGCTGAGCAATACTTTGAAATAGATCGCTTACAGGAATATTGATGCCTATTTTTCCGTTTACGGCATGAAGGTTTCTACTAATTTGATTGAGTTCATCAAGAATTTTTTCCAACTTTGATTTATCAACACCCTCATTGTTAGCAATTTTGTTGAGCGTTAATGCTTGACGATCAAGTTCTTTAATAATTTCTGACTTTAGATCGTTGCGTTTGAATATAGACATAATATCCAGCAATACGGTAATGGCTGAACGTTTGTCAGCAACAGTTTTACCATCGGCAAGGTAAAGAAATTGTTGAAATAATTGTTCAAGTCTTATGAAAACACGGATTCGCTCATGGAGAGGAAATTCATAGGTAATAGTATTGTTCACTGACTGGATGTTTCCCTATAATTGCTCAACAAA
>CAJAHC010000434.1 GCA_903939355.1 uncultured Methylococcaceae bacterium
CCGGTACCTTTAAATTCTTCATAGATAACTTCATCCATTCTTGATCCAGTATCTACCAATGCCGTGGCTATAATTGTTAAACTGCCGCCCTCTTCGATATTTCTAGCCGCACCAAAAAATCGCTTCGGTTTTTCCAGTGCATTTGCATCAACACCACCTGTCAATATTTTGCCTGAAGAAGGAACAACCGTGTTATAAGCTCTAGCCAAACGAGTAATAGAATCTAACAATATAACCACATCGTGCTTATGTTCAACCAAACGCCTTGCTTTTTCAATAACCATTTCAGCAACCTGTACATGTCGAGTTGCCGGTTCATCAAAGGTACTTGATATAACTTCACCTCTAACGCATCGCTCCATTTCTGTAACTTCTTCAGGACGCTCATCAATCAATAACACAATAAGATAACATTCAGGATTTTGCTCGGCAATTGCTTGCGCCAAACTCTGCAGAATCATAGTCTTACCAGCCTTGGGAGGTGAAACAATCAAGCCTCGCTGACCTTTACCGATAGGTGCGATTAAATCAATTATTCTTCCAGTTAAATCTTCGCTAGTACCGTTACCTTGCTCCAAAACAAATCTTTGCTTGGCAAATAAAGGTGTTAAATTTGAGAATGTAATTTTATTTTTAGTATTCTCTGGTGGCTCAAAATTTATTTGATCCACTTTGAGCATTGCGAAATAACGCTCATTATCTTTTGGTGGTCGGATTTTACCGGTTATTGTATCGCCTGTTTTTAAAGAGAATCGTCTGATTTGACTAGGGGATACATAAATATCATCCGGACCCGCTAAATAAGAACAGCCAGGAGTTCGTAAAAATCCAAATCCATCTTGTAGAATCTCTAAAACACCATCGCCAGAAATATCATCTCCAGCTTTTGCTTGTTTTTTTAGAATAGCGAAAATCAAGTCCTGCTTGCGTGATCTAGCTACATTTTCAAGCCCAAGTGATTCGGCTATTTCAATAACTTCAGATATTTGTTTTAATTTTAACTCGGTAAGATTCATAAAAAAGGTAACTCGAAGAAATGTTGCTAAGGATTTAAACCATAACAATCGGGGTAGGTTTTATAATTCAGGGGGTTTAATTTATCGGACGATATAACTAGCTGCAGTATGACTACTGCTGTATGCAAGTATAGCTTAAGTATTCAGACCCGTCCAATTTTTATGACAAGTCTGAATTAAATCAAGTTAGTTTTATATATTACTATCAATGAACTTCGCTAGTTCTGATTTTGTTAGTGCACCAACCTTAGTAGCTTCAACTTCTCCATCCTTGAAAAGCATAAGTGTTGGGATACCTCGTACACCGTAATATTGAGGTGTCTGTGGATTTTCATCTATATTAATTTTAACAACTGTAAGTTTGCCTTTATATTCCTGTGCAATGGCATCCAAAACTGGCGCTATCATTTTACAAGGTCCACACCATTCAGCCCAATAATCAACCAATACAGGTTCATTGGCTTTAATCACGGTTTCATTAAATTCACTATCACTCACATGAAGGACTGAATCGCTCACACTATATCTCCAAAAATTAAAAGTTAAAACTATAGGAGGGATAGAGCTTCTAGTCAACAAATTTCAATCAATTGAGTTTTTACGTTATCCTATAGCAATATGAATAATACCCATTTAACAACCACTCGTTTCAGCAACCTTGAATTGTCTGATACCATCTTACGCGGTTTAAACGATGCCAGCTTCAACCAATGTACCCCCATACAAGACAAAGCTTTACCTTTATTACTTCGTAACAAAGATGTCGCTGGACAAGCACAAACAGGAACGGGTAAAACGGCAACATTTTTACTTGCAACCTTCCAACATTTAATTAATCTTGCAGAAAATGAAGATGAATACTATTCAAGTTTAGTGTTAGATGAATTAGATGTAGCCAAGCCATTATTTTCAAGTACTCCTCAGCAACTTACTAATAGATCAATTCCAATAAAATACCCAAGAGCTCTTATTCTGGCACCAACACGTGAACTTGCAATACAAATTCACAAAGACGCTTTATTACTAAGTAAATTTTTAAATTTGAAAATTGCGCTAATTTACGGCGGTACTGACTATCAAAAGCAATTGGACATGCTTAAGACCAATGTGGACATTATCATTGGAACTCCAGGCCGTATTATTGATTTTTATAAACAAAATGTTTTCACCCTTGATAATATTAAAGTAACTGTGATGGATGAAGCTGACCGTATGTTTGATTTGGGGTTCATAAAAGATATACGTTATTTATTAAAACGTATGCCAACGGCTGAACAACGTTTAAATATGCTTTTTTCGGCAACGCTATCCTATAAAGTCACTGAACTAGCCTATGAACATATGAATAACCCAGTGTTACTTCGTATTGAAACTAAAGACATTACCTCACAATCCATACGACAAATTGCTTATTGTCCAGCCATCGAACAAAAAACATCTCTATTAATTGGTCTATTACTTTATCATCAGCCTCAACGATGCATCATTTTCGTTAATACCAAGCGCTGTGCAGAACAACTTGAATATACACTTAACGCAAATGGCTATAAAAGTGGGGCCCTTAGTGGTGATGTTCCACAAATTAAACGTCAGAAATTGTTAAATGATTTTCAACACAACATAATAACTTTTTTGATTGCCACTGATGTTGCTGCAAGAGGCCTTCATATTGCTGATGTTTCACATGTCATTAATTATGATTTACCACAGGATGCAGAAGATTATGTTCATCGTATTGGAAGAACAGCTCGTTTTGGAGCTAGCGGTGATGCCATTAGCTTTATATGCGAGCATTACGCCTATTCTATGCCGGATATAGAAACTTTTATCGATCAAAAGATTCCTGTTAAAGCAATTACAACGGACATATTAGCGGATTTTATTACCCCAGAAAAAAGACTACCCAAACCTACTATTGGTCATCATAGTAAGTATAATAAAGAACAAAATTCTATAACCCGACCATAAGTGTTCGAAAATCGACAATAGCAGGGTAACCAATTATCTGTTTAATAGGCATCATTGAGTCAGGTTTACTTACGGCAATTAAATTTCTTATGCCATATAACCGAGCTGCATTTAATACTGATATGCTATCGTCAATCAATAAAGTATTGTTATTGTCAAATTCCTGCTGTTGCGATAATAACTTCCAAAATACAGCACTCTCTTTAGGTGCACCAAAATTATGAGAACTAATTATTTCATCAAAAAAAAACTGCAAACATGTTTTTTCCATTTTTAGCCCAAGACTATCAGGATGTGCATTAGTAACCAGTAGAATTTTTTTTGTAGTTTTCTGTAGTTTTTCCAAAAACTCTGTTACATGTGGTAGCACACTAATTAACCCTGATATTTCTGCTTTTAGCCCAGCAATATCAAGTTGTAATTCTCGACTCCAATAATCTAAGCAATACCATTCCAACTGCCCTTCCATATGCTTAAAATTTGGTTTTAATTGCTGTTTTGCCGAAATAAGATTTATGCCTTTTCGTTCGGCAAATTTTAACGGGACAAATTCATTCCAAAAATAATTATCAAAATTTAAATCCAGTAAAGTACCATCCATATCTAATAAAACTGTATCAATCTTTTTCCAATCGATCATCATAGTGCGTTATATTGATAATAAATAGTCTATAACATATCACAATGTCAAAAAAACCAATCATCCTTAACAAAACTACCATCGCTACTACCAGGATATTTCATATTGAATCGCTTGATATCCATTTCAGTAATGGTGAAATACGTAATTATGAGCGCCTTGCGCGGAAAACTAATGGCGGCGCAGTTCTCATTGTTCCTATGCTTGATAATGAAACAGTTTTATTAATTAAAGAATACTCTGCAGGGGTACATCGTTATGAAATAGGATTACCTAAAGGTAAAGTTGATCCAGATGAAACTTTTTTCGATGCTGCAAACAGAGAACTGAAGGAAGAAATTGGTTTTGGTGCACGAAAACTGCATCACTTAAGTACATTCTCCTTAGCACCATCTTATCTAGAACATACAACAGAAATTATAATTGCACAGGATTTATATCTAGATAAGTTAACAGGCGATGAACCAGAAGAATTAGTGGTTATTCCATGGAAGATAAATAAAATTAATGAATTAGTTGCAAACGAAATATGTACAGAGGCACGATCAATTGCCGCACTTTTTATGACTTTAGAATATCTCAAAAAGCATATTTAACTTTTATAGCACCGATTTCCATAGCCCATTAAGCAAAAAAAAACCCAAGCCTAGACTTGGGTTTTCAAATAAGAGCTTGGCAATTCCCTACTTTCGCATGGCAAACTGCCACACTATCATCGGCGCTAAGCGGTTTCACTTCCGAGTTCGGGATGGGATCGGGTGGTTCACGCTCGCTATGGTCACCAAGCA
>CAJAHC010000435.1 GCA_903939355.1 uncultured Methylococcaceae bacterium
ATTAATTCCAGCTAAATGAACATTAATTAGCTATTTTTTTTGCAAAAAGAGTTAAAAAATCACCTTTGATGTATTGTTGGGCTAATAAAGGTCCATCGCGCAAAGGTCTCATTATAAATAAAAGTGTAATAAAGGCAGGTTATAATAGTATCCAGTGCTAATGTTCAATGGGTACCTTATTTAAACTTATGAATTTTTAATGAATTCAGCATATATATAACAAAATATGACTCCTAAATTTACACCTTTAAAAGATCACGACACGCCAATCAAAGTTTTGTTTACGGGTTACCTTTGTACCGTAGGTATAGGCTATCTTTTTGCACTGATTCAAATATTGTTTACGCATGGTATGGCCGATGGTAAATTCGGTTTGTCTGTGGATGACATTGTCTATAGTTATTATGGAAACCGTTCAGGCACCGTGTTGGAAACACAGCTTAACGGACCTATGAAAGAAAATGCACCCGATCAGGAGCGTTTCAAGATTATGGAATGGGTTAGAGAGGGAGCAGATTCGGAGGCCTATAAAGATGATGGTATTAAAAAAATAATCGAAAGTCGTTGTGTCATGTGTCATAACAAAGAAGCATCTGGAGTTCCCAATTTTTCTAATTTTGAGGGCTTAAAGCCTTATACCACCCAAGATACTGGTGCTACTTTTGCATCCTTAACACGGGTTTCGCATATCCATTTGTTCGGTATTAGCTTTATTTTTATGTTTGTCGGGCTGATCTTTAGTTTTGCAGAAACGCCAACAACGCAATATAAATGTATCGCCATTGGCATGCCTTACGGGTTTCTTATTGCTGATATTATGTCTTGGTGGTTAACAAAAATTCATCCAATGTTTGCCTGGTTGGTGATTTTTGCGGGTATGGGTATGGGGATCTCATTTATGTTTATGTGGGTAACGTCTATTCTCGAAATGTGGTTGTTTAAGCCGGTATTCATTAAGGGGTTCGGTTCGCGCTATTTAGAGTGGCGAGATAACCCCGAAGCCTCAATTCCGGATAGGCTGTGGATCCTTATTAAAATTCTTGCAAGTCAAATAAGGCCCGCTGGAGTCATGCTGAGAAGACGCTGGTTAAAGCATGTTTGGCCTGTTATTATTGAGCAACTTAAAAAATTAAGATAGTAGCAAGTTGGGTTAATCGAAAGTTTAACCCAACTTCAAATCCTTAAGAAGACAGGTATGGCAGAACTGCTTTCATCGCGTTCTATAGAATCAGCGCTCACTCAATATCATAACCCACCGCACATTTATATAGGCTACAGTGGTGGAATAGATTCTCATGTTTTATTGCATTTGTGTGCTTCGATGGCACACCTCAAAGAAAAAATAACAGCTGTTTATGTGCACCATGGTTTGCAGTTAGAGGCAGATGATTGGGCTGAGCATTGCAAAAAAACGGCGACCGGTCTAGGGGTTGATTTTAAGGTAATACGAGTTGATGCTATTGCAAGCCAAGGGGAAAGCCCTGAGGAAGTCGCCAGAAATGCACGCTATACGGCTTTAAGAATATTAATTGAGACAGATGATCTTTTGTTGGTTGCGCAGCACCGAGAAGATCAACTGGAAACCGTTTTATTACAATTGTTTCGTGGCAGTGGGTTAAGTGGGTTGTCGGCAATGCCAGCATTTATGAATTTTGGTAAAGGTGTACTTTTAAGGCCGTTGCTTGATACGCCAAAAATAGCTGTTGAGGATTATGCCAAACTACATGCTTTAAGCTGGATTGAAGACCCCAGCAATCAGAATAATAACTTTAATCGTAACTTTTTACGTAATGCGATCGTGCCATTATTAAAACAGCGATGGCCTGCATGTGATAAAACGGTAGCCAGATCTGCTGGGCATTGTGCGGAGGCGCAACTTTTGCTCTCCGAACAGGCTAAAAAGTTATTTCTGCCAATTCTCAATGGCCTCGATGAAACGCTTTCTATAAGCCAGTTAATAGAATATTCGCTTACTCAGCAAAGACTGGTTATTAGAGAATGGTTTCAAATGCTTAATTTAAAAATGCCATCACAGGCTTTTATTGAGCGTGTACAGAGTGACGTTATTTCTGCAAGACCCGATAGTGATCCGCTCTTATCAGGAAAAGGCTATTGTATTCGTCGTTACCGGGATAAGTTGTATTGTTTAAAAGTTGGCGAGGCTGAAAAAATAGTTGCCAGTACCTGGCCAAAGATGCAGATATCGTTTAGTTTTTCTGCCGGTCAAGCCTTGTATTTCATGCCATCCTCGGCGGGTATCTGTTATGACAAGTGGCAAAAGTCTACTGTTGTTGTAAAGGCGCGCAGTGGTGGAGAAAGAATCAGTTTGCCAGGACGTAAAGGTCATCATGACTTGAAGCAATTATTTCAGGAAGCAGGTATTGCGCCCTGGGAAAGAGCGGGAATACCTTTGATTTATCTTGATGATAAATTAGCTGTAGTCGGTAATTTATGGATCAGCGCAGATTTTTATAGTGAAAAAGAACAATGTTGCATCAGTTTTTTTCTGCGAAAAGAGGCATCTTAACTGATCCTTTCTCAAGGGTTTTAGCCACAATTACTCCTATCCGTCTTGTTTTATTGCATCCTAAAAACATGGTTGCCAGCGAAACCTCTGCAAGTGGAGTAATTGCTCTGCCAATAACACCGCTTTTGACAAATCATAAGGTAATAATAAAAGTAACCTAATGGGCAAAATTGTTGGTATTTAGCTTGGTTTGAAACAACTCACCATTCTAGAACGGGAGTAATACATAGCCAACCTCATACGCTGAAATAACTGAAAAAAACTATCTTTTGCCATGGGAATGCTCGTTTTAATTGCCTTATAGCAACTAATAATGGGGATTTGAATGGTCTGGATGTGGCTTGTTACTTATGCTTTGAATGGCTACAAGAATAAAGACAATGACGACAAGCTCATTGTCGATTAAAATAGCGAGGATTTACTTAAGTTACCATCAGTTCTTTACTGAATTCCATACATTCAAAATGACAAAATACATTTTCATTACCGGCGGTGTTGTATCATCGTTAGGCAAGGGCATTGCTGCATCGTCGCTTGCTGCCATCCTTGAGGCGCGCGGCCTTAAGGTCACTATGACCAAATTAGATCCTTATATTAATCTTGATCCGGGTACGATGAGCCCTTTTCAGCATGGTGAAGTATTTGTTACAGAGGATGGTGCAGAAACGGATCTCGATTTGGGTCATTATGAACGCTTTCTTAAAGCCACAATGGCCAAAAAGAATAATTTCACTGCCGGTCAGGTTTATGACAGTGTTTTGCGTAGAGAGCGTAAAGGTGAGTATTTAGGTGCAACCGTTCAGGTTATTCCGCATATTACCGATGAAATAAAACGTAGGGTTTATCTTAGCGCAGAAGGCACCGACATTGCTTTAATTGAAGTTGGCGGTACGGTTGGTGATATTGAGTCTCTGCCATTTATCGAGGCTATTCGGCAAATGCGTTTTGAATTGGGTGCTGACCGTTCGTTGTTCATTCATTTAACGCTAGTGCCATATATTCGTTCTGCGGGTGAAATCAAAACCAAGCCTACTCAGCATTCAGTTAAAGAATTGCGGGCGATTGGGATTCAGCCCGATATTCTTATTTGTCGTTCAGAGCAAGCTATTCCGATAGCTGAGCGCCGCAAAATTGCCTTGTTTACCAATGTTGAGGAAAAAGCCGTAATTTCTGCTATCGATGCAGATTCTATTTATCGAATTCCGCTATTGCTACATGAACAAGGTTTGGATGATATTGTTGTTCATAAATTAAGACTGGATGTTCCACCTGCCGATTTATCGGAATGGAGTAATGTGGTTGATGCGCTTATGCATCCAGCTAAGGAAGTGACCATTGCAATTGTCGGCAAGTATGTTGATCATTCCGATGCCTATAAGTCTTTGAATGAAGCGCTAATTCATGCAGGTATCAGTACCCGTACCAAGGTCAATATTAATTATATTGATTCTGAAATAATAGAAGATGAAGGCGTTGCCATTCTCAAAGGAATCGATGCGATTTTGGTGCCAGGTGGTTTTGGCGAACGCGGTGTAGAAGGCAAGATAGCAACTGTGCGTTATGCCCGTGAAAATAAAATTCCTTATTTGGGGATTTGTTTAGGGATGCAGGCTGCGGTTATTGAATTTGCACGCAATGTGGCCGGGCTTGATGGTGCGCATAGTTCGGAATTTTTGCCAACATCACCTCATCCGGTGATTGGCTTGATTACCGAATG
This sequence comes from uncultured Methylococcaceae bacterium, assembly GCA_903939355.1. Taxonomy (GTDB): domain Bacteria; phylum Pseudomonadota; class Gammaproteobacteria; order Methylococcales; family Methylomonadaceae; genus Methylobacter_C. The sequence continues at coordinate 4,245 of CAJAHC010000435.1, forward strand.
GATGGCTGAAAGCGGCCAACTGGAAACGCGTGATGAAAACTCTGACTTGGGTGGATCTATGCGTTTGGGCGGACAACAATGTCGACTGCAGGCAGATTCATTAGCTTTTACGCTTTACCAAAAAGATGTGATTACGGAAAGACATCGCCATCGATATGAGTTTAATAATCAGTATATCGAAAGACTGGAAAAAGCTGGTATGCAGTTCTCTGGAAAGTCTATAGATGGTCGTTTGGTAGAAGTAGTCGAAATACCGGATCACCCTTGGTTTTTGGCTTGTCAATTTCATCCTGAATTTACATCAACACCCAGACAAGGTCACCCTTTGTTTTCCGGATTTGTGAAGGCTGCGTCTCAATATAAAAAGGTAACAAGCTCATGAAATTATGTGGTTTTGAAGTTGGTTTAGACCAGCCATTTTTTTTAATCGCAGGCCCTTGTGTGATTGAAAGTGAACAATTAGCATTGGATACAGCAGGTTATCTTAAGGAATTGACGGCTGCTTTAAATATTCCATTTATTTACAAATCGTCGTTCGATAAAGCAAATCGTTCATCACACGAAACTTTTAGAGGTTTGGGTGTAGAAAAGGGTTTGGAAATACTGCAAAAAGTTAAGCAACAAATCGGTGTGTCTGTCTTAACCGATGTTCATGAAGATACGCCTTTGGCAGAAGTCGCAAGCGTTGTTGATGTTATGCAGACACCGGCTTTTTTATGCAGACAAACCAATTTTATTCAACAAGTGGCATCTCAAGGGATACCGGTAAATATCAAGAAAGGTCAGTTTCTTGCACCATGGGATATGGTCAATGTGGCCAATAAAGCTAAAGCAACAGGAAATCAGCAGATTATGGTCTGCGAACGTGGTGTTTCTTTTGGTTATAACAATCTGGTTTCTGATATGCGCTCTTTAGCGGTAATGAGAGACACTGATTGTCCTGTCGTATTTGATGCAACCCACTCTGTGCAGTTACCAGGCGGACAAGGAACATGTTCGGGTGGCCAGCGAGAATTTGTCCCGGTGTTGGCTAGGGCAGCTGTTGCAGTAGGTATAGCTGGTTTATTTATGGAAACACATCCTAATCCTGCGGAAGCTAAAAGTGATGGTCCGAATGCTTGGCCTTTATACAGAATGCAAGAATTATTGGAAGTTTTATTAACAATCGACAGGGCTGTGAAATCACAAGCCCTCATAGAAACAACTTTATAGGATAAAAAATGGCTGCAATAGTAGATATTCGTGCAAGAGAAGTTTTAGATTCACGTGGTAATCCAACTCTCGAAGCAGATGTAGTATTGGCATCTGGTGTGGTTGGCAGTGCAATGGTGCCTTCTGGCGCTTCAACAGGAGAGCGCGAAGCTATTGAGTTACGCGATGGAGATAAGACCCGTTATTTAGGTAAAGGCGTATTAAATGCAATTAATAACGTAAAAACTGAAATTCGTGATGCGATTGTCGGCATGGATGTTGCTGATCAGTCTGGCATTGATAACAAGATGATTGCTTTGGATGGTACTGATACCAAAGCTCGTTTGGGTGCTAATGCATTATTAGCTGTTTCTATGGCAGCTGCTCATGCTGCTGCAAAAGAAGCCGGCCAACCGTTGTACCGTCACTTGAATAAATCAGGTGAATTTATCATGCCGGTGCCGATGATGAATATTATCAATGGCGGTTCACATGCTGATAACAGTGTAGATTTACAAGAATTTATGATTTTGCCAGTCGGTGCGCCGACTTTCCGTGAAGCTATTCGTTATGGTGCGGAAGTATTTCATAGCCTGAGTAAAGTATTAAAAGCCAAAGGCTTGGCAACAACTGTAGGGGATGAAGGTGGTTTCGCACCTAATCTTTCTTCAAATGAAGAAGCTATCAGTGTTATTTTGCAAGCTATTGAGCAGGTAGGTTACATGCCTGGTCGAGATATTTACTTGGGCTTGGATGCCGCGGCATCAGAATATTACGCCGATGGCATTTATGACTTAGCTTCTGAATGTAAAACATACAGCTCAGCACAAATGGCTGATTTTTTTGTAGATTGGGTGGATCGTTACCCGATTATCAGCATTGAAGATGGTTTTGACGAAAATGATTGGGATGGTTGGAAATTAATCACTGAAAAATTGGGTGGACGTATTCAACTAGTCGGCGATGATTTGTTTGTAACTAATCCGAAAATTTTGCAAAAAGGTATTGAAAGAAATATTGCTAACTCTATTTTGATTAAAGTTAATCAAATTGGTACGTTGACTGAAACTTTCGCTGCCGTAGATATGGCTCATAAAGCATCTTATACAGCGGTTATGTCCCATCGTTCTGGCGAAACTGAAGACGTTACAATTGCTGATTTAGCGGTTGCAACGGGTACAGGTCAAATCAAAACGGGATCATTAAGTCGTTCTGATCGTGTTGCCAAATACAATCGTTTGATGAAAATTGAAGAAGAATTGGGTGGGTTGTCTAGATACGCAGGTCGCAGCGCATTTAAAATGCTATAAATTTTTTAAGGAGCAAGGCATAAGAGTGTAAGCTTGGAAAAGTATTACCCCTTTATGTGTGAGTATGTTACTTTGAAAGCATGAAAATATTTCTTTTAGTTATTGCTGTATTGATTGGGCTTTTGCAATACCGATTATGGTATGGCAATGGCGGAATTAAAGAAATTAAGGCGTATCAACAAGAACTTGTTGAGCTCAATAAGCAGGTAATAGAAAAAAAAGAACGTAATGATGCACTTTATGCTGAAGTAGAAGATTTAAGAAAAGGAAAGGAAGCGATAGAAGAAAGAGCTAGGTATGAATTAGGGATGATGAAAGAAGGTGAGACTTTTTTCCAGGTTCTTGAATGAAGTTTTAGCGTTCGAAAGGCGCATGGTTGAGAGTGGAACATACTTTTGATCATGCGCCTTTTCTTTTAGGGCGGGTTAGAAGCGTATGTTTATTCATGTTGAACTTGTCAAGCCATTGCTGTGATTTTATCTATATTTCCCTAAAGATTCTCTAACTATTGATTAAAATAAAGAGGCGTTTATGAATATTAAAATGATACTTGCCGAAGCACTGGATTTGTTAGAAAAGCTGCTGAATGATTTGAAAGAAAAGCAAAGCCTGTTTAGTTTGTTAATTTTAGCTTTTACGGTCGCTGGTGTTTCAGGATTGTTTCTTTATCTACTGGATCCTAATGTTCATTCTATTTTCGATGGCATTTGGTCTGCTTGGGTAACAATGACTCATGTGGGTTTTGGTGATGTAGTACCGACTTCTTTTCTTGGCCGGTTGTTGTCTGCCGCACTCATTTTATTCGGGCTTGTTTTATTTTCTTTTTTTACAGCAATACTCTCGGTGACGCTGATAGGAAAAAATATGAATGCATGGGGAATTAATGTGCAGCAACTTGAAAAAGATGCCGGTGTTCTTAAGGCAGAAGAAAATCAAATTTTGCTTGAGTTGGTGAGGTTGCGAAAACGGATGGATGCTTTGGAAAAACGGATTTCATCGGGCACTCGTTAGTCGTTTTAGGCGCCCTTACATATTTTCTTTGCTTCTTTTCTAATTGTTTTTAGCTTTTCTTATCTATGAATCATTCAATAAATTTCTGGGCTGTTGTACCTGCAGCCGGTGTTGGTAAACGCATGAATGCAGACCGACCTAAACAATATTTGGAGCTTGCAGGAAAAACAGTTATTGAGCACACGTTGTTACGCTTATTAAGTGCTGAAGTTTTTACTGCTGTTGCTGTTGCCATTTCTGAAGAAGACCCCTATTGGCCCGATCTTGACGTATCTGCTCATAAAAAAATAATCACGGCAGCGGGCGGTAAAGAGCGAGCTGATTCAGTTCTTTCGGCTTTAAAAGCAATACGAACAGTAGCTTCTGATGATGACTGGGTGCTGGTGCATGATGCAGCAAGACCTTGTATTACCACAATTGACATTCATCATCTTATCGACTCTTTGAAAACTGATGAAATCGGTGGAATACTTGCGTTGTCTTCACATGACACTTTAAAGAGTGTTCAAGGTGATAATGTTATTGTTGGCACCTTGGATAGAAGCCATATTTGGCGAGCTTTAACGCCGCAGATGTTTCGTTATGGATTGTTAAAAAATGCACTTGAAGCAGCTGAAGGCAATGCCGCCATCACTGATGAGGCGAGTGCTTTGGAATTACAGGGTATGCAACCCAAAATTGTTGAAGGGCGCCCTGATAATATAAAAATTACACGACCAGAAGACTTAGCTTTAGCACAATTTTATATGGAGCATCAAAATGATTAGAGTAGGCATGGGTTATGATGTGCATCGATTTAAAGACGGCGGAGATGTTATTTTAGGTGGTGTTAAAATAGATTATGAGCAAGGTCTGGAAGCTCATTCTGATGGTGATGTAGTATTACATGCTTTATGTGATGCGTTATTAGGTGCGGCTGCTTTGGGTGATATTGGTAAGCATTTTCCGGACACTGATCCTGAATTTAAAGGTGCTGATAGTCGGGTTTTATTGCGACATGTTTACCGCATCATTCAGGATAAAGGTTATGTATTGGTTAATGCCGATATTACAATTATTGCCCAGGCACCTAAAATGGCACCTTATATTGTTGCGATGTGCGGGAATATTGCCGCTGATTTAAATATCGATGTCGATTTTATTAATGTGAAAGCAACTACGACTGAAAAACTGGGCTTTGAAGGTCGTAAAGAAGGCATTGCTGTACAAGCGGTTGTCTTGATTGAAAAATAAGATAGGTGCAAAAATGTGTGTCTGTGGATAATTAAAAATATATGGCATTAAGTATCCAAGTTATTGAAATACCCATTTGGCCTTATGTGTATGGCGAGCCTTCAGGTTCAGGTAAAATTCGCAGCTTTCCTGAAGACTTTGTTGTTAAAGAGACACTTGCCTTTGAACCATCAGGTGCGGGTGAACATGCTTTTTTGCAAATAGAAAAGATAGGCGAAAATACCGATTATGTAGCGCGGCAATTAGCACGATTCGCTAATGTCAGGCAGCGGGATGTGAGTTATGCGGGATTAAAAGATCGACATGCTATCACCACTCAATGGTTTAGTGTCTGGTTACCTGGTAAAGCTGATCCAAATTGGATGCTTTTTGAAACAGATACTATGAAAGTTTTATATGCTGTGCGTCATGCCCGAAAATTAAAACGAGGCGCTTTATCCGGTAATACATTCAAGCTTATAGTTCGCGACTGGCAAGGTGATAAAGCTAAAACGATTTCGCAATTAGAAGCTATAAAAGTCAACGGCATGGCTAATTATTTTGGCTCGCAACGGTTTGGCAATGCTGGACAAAATGTTACTAAAGCTTTAGCTATGTTTGCTGGTGATAAAGTAGGGCGAGAGCAGCGAAGTTTGTACTTATCAGCAGCACGTTCATATTTATTCAACCAGATTTTAGCTTGTCGTGTTATCCAGAAAGTATGGGACCAGCCGGTTGCTGGAGATACTTATCAATTTGATCTGTCACATGGTTGTTTTAAATCAGAAGTGCCGGACGCTGAAATTATCAGGCGATTGGTAGAAAAAGATATCCATCCAACGGGTTCTTTATGGGGTAAGGGTGAGGTCGACGTTTCTGCTGATACACTGAGTATTGAGCAAGCTGTTATCGAAAAAAATAGGGAACTGGCGGATGGACTAATAGCCTTTTCGGTTGATAAAGATCGGCGTGCACTACGCGTCAATGTACAAGATCTAAATTGGCTGTTTGTTAATGAAGATATATTGGAATTAACGTTTTCCCTTCCGGCAGGAAGTTATGCGACGTCAGTATTGCGTGAGATTATTAGGGAATAATTTATTTATTGTGGGGGTGGCTTTATCTGCGCTTAAAAACAAATGATTCAGCACTGTCTCTAATATTCTATTTCTTCATGACGACTATATTTTTCGGTTAATCGTAATAATACAAATACGGCACCTGTGCCACCGTCCTTTGTAGATGCTGAGCAAAATGCCTGAACATCTTTATGTTGCCTAAGCCATAGGTTGAGATTGTTTTTTAGGACGGGATGATTGTCACTAGAACGATAGCCTTTACCATGGACAATATGCACGCAACGAAAGCCTGAGGTTACTCCGGCATTTAAAAAATGCAATAACTGAGCTTTGGCTGCGCTACTGGTTAAACCGTGCAGATCAATTTCCGCATCCAGACCAAAAAAGCCGCGCCGTAATTTCTTTAAGACGTTGTGTTGTATGCCTGGCGCAATAAAACTAATGGCATCTTCAAGTCCAACTTTACTAATATCAGTTACTGGGTTTTCATCCAAATGACTATCAATATCAACGGTCAGCGGCTTAGGGTAAGGTTTAGGTTTGTTTTCTTTGTTTAATAGTATCTTGTCGCTATTGATTGCGCGAACCTTGCCAATTGTTTGACGAAATAAATCCTGATCCTCTGTAGTGAGTGTTTTTTTTGCCACGAATGCTGATTTTATTGGTTATTATTGCTAAGATGCTTGATTTTATAGTTTATTTAGCTATATGGCGAATTGATAATGCATATATTGTTAAGCAATGACGATGGATATTTAGCTGAGGGACTTATAGCCTTGGCTAATGCTTTGCGTGATCATGCTGAAATATCTGTGGTTGCTTCTGATCGCAACCGGAGTGCAGCAAGCAATTCTTTGACATTGGAAATGCCTTTGCGTGTCAATATAGCTGATAACGGATTTATTAAGGTTGATGGTACGCCAACTGATTGTGTGCATTTGGCGATAACGGGTTTATTAGAACATGAGCCGGATATGGTTTTTGCCGGTATTAATCACGGCGCCAATTTAGGCGATGACGTACTCTATTCTGGTACTGTTGCAGCGGCAACAGAAGGTCGATTTTTAGGGCTACCTGCTATCGCCATTTCTTTAGCGGGAAATAATCCTCATTATTTTGAAACCGCTGCTCAAGTTGCAGTGACTTTATTAAATCAACTAATTAAAAAACCTTTGCCTAAAGATACCATTCTCAATGTTAATGTGCCTGATGTTGCTATTAAGGATTTAAAAGGCTATCAGGCAACTCGTTTGGGGCAGCGTCATAAATCGGAGCCGGTTATCAAAAGTAATGATCCGCGGGGACGAATTATTTATTGGGTTGGCCCCCCGGGTGGGGAGCAGGATGCGGGACCGGGAACAGATTTTTATGCGATTAGCGAAGGCTATGTCTCAGTGACACCTTTACAGATTGATTTAACCAGATATGAGAGCATTGATGCATTAGCGTCATGGCTACCAACGGAAACCAATTTATGACTTTAAGTTTGCAAGGTATGGGCATGACTTCCCTCAGAACACGTGAACGGATGATTAAACGATTGTCTGAGCAGGGCATTCAAAATAAGAGAGTTTTGGAAATTATGCGCGATACACCTCGGCATATTTTTATGGACGAAGCGCTCTCAAGTCGAGCATATGAAGATACAGCATTGCCAATTGGTTATAATCAAACTATTTCACAGCCTTATATAGTTGCAAAAATGACGGAGCTTCTCTTGGAGTCCTCCGGTCGTTTGGGTAATGTTCTTGAAATAGGAACAGGTTGCGGTTATCAGACAGCTATTCTGGCGCAATTGGTTGATCATGTTTATTCGGTTGAAAGAATATTGCCTCTACAGAGAAAAGCAAAAAGCCATTTATGGGATTTAAAGCTTAAAAATATTAGCTTTTACTATGGTGACGGTAATCTGGGTTGGTCTGATTATGCGCCATTCGATGCTATTCTCGCATCTGCGGCACCTGCAGAAATTCCTTTACATTTGTTACAACAATTAGCCATAGGCGGGGTAATGGTAATACCCATAGGTTTGAGCGGAGAGCAAATGTTACAGCGAGTGACTCGAACCAACGATGGTTATGATATTGAAAAATTAGAAATGGTAACTTTTGTGCCTTTTTTATCAGGTAAAGAATAAACCATTCCTTTGAATAATTAGTGTAGCTTTCGTGATAAATATAATTGGCCCAAGAAATATCACTGAGTCTTGATTTGCGGCACCTTTTGACGCGATAGTGTCGTCACCCACTTAACTTCCTGTCCAATTTCGCATAAAAATACGTGCCATAGGTATTTATACGTATTGTTTATCTCATGTTTTATTCCTAGAATTAGAGCCCGGTACCCCTTATTTATTTAAAGCTAAAATTGAAGAGGGCTCCTATACAATTCTATGGAAATCTTGTGTACGTATTAGATTGGGTGGGACTAAAATGCCGAGAAGAATGAGGCAATATTTTCGAGTTACCAACATAAATTAACTATAAGGAAAGACAATGAAGACTAAACTGAATGACGCACAGTACCAAATTAAATTCACTACAGGTTCTTCGTTTTTGGTGCTTGCTTTGTTAGTCTTGAGTGCTTGCACTTCTACTGAGAAAGTTGCTATGAATCAGTCTGACGTTAATTGTGCTTTTTTGGCTAAAGACTGTTCTCTGCTTACTGTAGGTGGCAAGGAACAGACAGGCTTACGTTACATTAATCCAACTGTAAAGTGGAATCAGTATAGTAAAATACTGATTGATCCTGTTACTTTTTGGGGTGGAGACGCCACAAAGATTTCTGCTGCTGATCAGCAGATGTTGGTTAACTATTTTTCCCAACAGCTTAAAGAACAGCTCGGGGAGAAATTTGAATTGGTTAATCAGTCAGGGCCTGGTGTCATGAAGCTTGACGTTGCTATGACTGATGTGGAAACAGCGACGCCAGTATTACGTAGTATTTCCATGATAGTTCCGCAAGCGCATATGGTAGCTAATTTAAAATATCTTGCGACAGGCACCATGCCTTTTGTCGGCTCTGCTCAAACTGAAGCTAAGTTGACGGATTCAGTATCTGGAACGGTACTTGCTTTAGCTGTCGATAAGCGAATCGGTGGTGGTTCGTTTACAACTGGTTTTCAGTGGCAGTGGGGCGATGCAGAAAATGCGATTGATCATTGGGCTGAATTATTAGCAACAAAACTGTATGGTTGGACTTCTGGTAAGGAAGTAGCAAAGTAAGTGCATTTTTAATGGTGTCAAATCTTGAGTTATTGGATACGTAATATTTTGACTATTTGGATTGTTCTAGTTACTGAAATATAAAGGTTTTTTTGTGTTTAGAGTGATATTGTTCTGACAAAAGTCATTAGATTTTCATGTTTTTTGGTGCTGATGGGGTGCACTGTTTGGGCTGTATTGGCAATTTATTTTGGTGATTCATATAGTAGTAGTATTCAAAAAACGATAGCAGTCGCATTTGCCCTGTTTGGTATAACGACAATGATTGGCTTGGGCTTTGGGTTTTGGCCAAGGTGCTTGTTATTAGTTTACTCAATTCTGTTTTTGGTGGTTCTGGGCTGGTGGTTAGCTATTAATCCATCCAATGCGCGGCAATGGCAACCTGATGTAGCCAAACTGCCTTATGCCATTATTGCTGGTGATAGGGTAACAGTAAATAATATTCGTAATGTCGATTATCGCAGTGAGTTTGATTTTTCAACGGCTTATTACACTAAAACTTACGATATAAATAAGCTTGAAGGTATTGATCTTTTTGTTGTGTATTGGATGGGTTCTGCTATTGCCCATACGATTATAAGTTTTAATTTTGGTAATAAGGATTATTTGGCGGTTTCCATAGAAGCTCGCAAGGAGCTTAATGAAGGGTATTCTACGATTAAAGGGTTTTTTCGGCAGTACGAACTGATCTACATCGTGGCAGACGAGCGTGATGTCATTCGATTACGTACTAATTATCGTAAAGATCCTCCCGAAGATGTTTATCTTTATCGACTGCAAGGGCATAAAGACAATGTTCGTCGATTGTTTTTAGAATATGTAAGAAATATCAATGAACTGCAAGAAAATCCGATGTTTTATAATACGTTACTAGACAATTGCACTACGGCTATTTGGCTTAATACCCGTGTTAATCCGAGTCATTTACCTTTTTCTTGGAAAATTTTGTTAAGTGGATATTTACCGGAGTATCTTTACGAGTCCAAAGTGTTGGCAACGGATTTACCTTATGAGCAATTACAAAGGAAAGCGAATATAAATAAGCTAGCTAAGGCAGCAAATAAAATGCCGGATTTTTCTCAACGTATTCGAGAAGGGATTGTGAAGCATAATTAACAAGATGGATTAGGCTAATAGTGCATTTTCAAAATGTACGTTTAGTCAAAAATCTTATATAGTAGAAATGAGACCTTTGCACGAACCCAGTAAAAATCCTATAAAAATGAGATAATGCAGCATAGAAAATCATCTGAACTAGGTAATTAAAATGGCGTGGAAAAACCTTC
>CAJAHC010000436.1 GCA_903939355.1 uncultured Methylococcaceae bacterium
AGATAAAAGGGTCATCAATACTCAATTAAGAACAAAAGAAATTCAAATAAATCTGTAAATCGAAGCTTATAATTTTTTAAGCCGATATAAGGCCGAAATATCTTCATCTCCATAACCGTCATTCATTAATTGCTCATAATTAATAACCGTCATATCAGCTAATGGGATTGCAATATCAGACTGAGCGGCCATTGTCTGGCAGATCTTTAAATCCTTATGGTGCAGCGCGAGTTTAAATCCAGGCGTAAAAATATCTTGAGTCATGGTATATCCGCGATGCTCTAAAAACCAGTTACCGGCTGCGCCACCAGAAATCACATTAATTACTTTGTCAATCTCCAACCCTTGAGACTGAGCAAAAGCTAGCGCTTCTGTGACGGCTTGATTAATCCCTGCACACATAATTTGATTGGCTGCTTTGGTGGCCTGACCAGAACCTGTATCTCCTATATGAATAATACGTTTTGCAATTGCTTCCAGTGCTGGGCGAGCTTTTTCCAGTGCCTTGATATTACCACCCACCATCATTGCCAAAGTTCCATTTTTAGCCCCTTCAACACCCCCAGAAACCGGTGCATCCAAAAAAATAACTTCTTTTTTTAATAAAATTGCAGCCGCTTTTTGGGCCGTATCACTACTGACTGTAGACAAGTCTACAACTATTGAACCCGGCTTAATTGTTTTTGCTATTGCTTCAACCAACCCAATAACATCTTGATCCGCTGAAACACAGATCAACACAATATCTACCTCCGCTGCCAGTGCTTCAGGTAAATCATAAGTCGCAACCTTAAACTCTAAGGTTTTTGCAGTGGTACGATTATAAACAGCCGTTAATAAACCGGCTTTAGCAAGATTTCTGGCCATACCTAAACCCATTGCGCCCAAGCCGATCATGCCAACTTTCATACTATTTTTCCAAATAAGTGTAAGAGGTTAGTCCAGCAATCAATTCTTCTTCGTAGTCTTGCCGCTCTAGGTCACTGAGATTACTTTTTGCCAATTTATCACGATAAGCCGCTTTTAGCTCTTCAGTGCTGATATGTACATAATCCAACAAATCACTGACATGCTCACCTTCCTGAAAATCATAAAAATGATAGCCGTTGTCATCCAGTTTTATATTAATCGAATGGGTATCGCCAAATAAATTATGCATATCCCCCAATATTTCCTGATATGCACCCACCATAAAAAACCCTATAAAATAAGGCTTATCGCTATCAATACTATGTAAAGGCATGGTATTTTCAATATTTTGTCCATCAATATATTGATCAATGCGTCCATCAGAATCACACGTTAAATCCTGAATAACAGCTCTCCGCGTTGGTTGCTCATCTAATCTATGAATAGGCATAATAGGGAAGATTTGATCAATACCCCAAATGTCTGGCATGGACTGAAACAATGAGAAATTACAAAAAACCTTATCGGCCAGTTTCTCGTTTAACTCTTCCAAAATAACAGCTTCACTTTGTGTATTGGGATTTAACTGGCTTTTAATTTGCTGACATAAAAGAGCATATTCATTCTCAGCTTTGGCAAGCTCAGTGATACTTAATTTATCCTGCGTAAAGCGCGCACGAGCTTCGGACAATGCATACTGAGCATCATGAAAATGTTCAACATTATTATGCACAACAGGTAAAGCCAGTAGCTCTTCATTATTGGTATACACCGACTCAACATCCGTAACATTAGTAATTAATACCGCATGATGCGCTGTCAATGCACGACCTGATTCGGTAATAATATCAGGTTGCAGTATTTTCTTTTCAGCACACAGTTCGGCGAAGCTTCGTACAATATTTTGGGCATATTCCTCCAGACTGTAATTAATTGATGATTCACGACGTGAACGACTTCCATCATAATCAACACCTAAGCCACCGCCCGCATCGATAATTTTTATATGTGCCCCCAAACGATATAACTCAACATAAAATTGTCCCGCTTCTTTCAACGCTATTTTTATATCGTGAATGTTGGCAATTTGGGAACCCATGTGAAAATGCAACAATTTAAGACTATCCAGTAAATCAGTTTGTTTCAATCGCTCAATAAGCTGAATTGCTTCATGCGCATGAAGACCAAACTTGGATTTCTCACCGCCACTATTTTGCCATTTTCCGGCACTGATACTTGATAACCTGACTCTTACACCCAGTTGCGGCTTAATATTTAACTTAGCGGCTTCTTCAATAATTAATTCAAGCTCAAGTGGCTTTTCAATCACCAGAAAAAGATTCAAACCCATTTTTATGCCTATCAAAGCCAAGCGTATATAAGCTCTGTCTTTATAGCCATTGCAAACCACCAAACCTTTATTTGACAA
>CAJAHC010000437.1 GCA_903939355.1 uncultured Methylococcaceae bacterium
GCCTTGGGTGCCGCGGTTCTTTCAGACGTGATACCAGACTAAACATCCTCAATAATGCTAAATTATTCAAAAACTATACCACCCATGCGATGCATTTCAGTTGTTGTGCCTGTTTATAACGGCGCTAAAACTATCCCCAAACTCATCGAACAGCTTGACAAACACCTGAGACCACAAAACGCGTTAGAACTCATTTTGGTCAACGATGGAAGCACGCGTGACAATTCCGATGAGGTTTGCGAGGTTGCGGCGCAACAAAACGACTGGATTGTTTATATAGAACTTTCGACCAATTTCGGTGAACATAACGCCGTCATGGCGGGGTTGAACCACAGTACGGGTGACTACGTCGTGATCATGGATGATGATCTGCAAAACCCGCCTCATGAAGTCATTCGATTGGTTGATGAACTCGACCGAGGGGATTACGACGTGGTTTTTTCTTTCTACAAAAAAACACAACAGGGGATGATTAGAAATTTGGGGAGCGCTTTTAATAACCTGATCGCAACTTATATCCTAAAGAAACCAAGAGATCTCTACCTTTCGTCATTCAAGTGTATCAGTCGGTCGATGGTTAAAGAGGTCATCAAGTATGACGGTCCTTCCCCTTACATCGACGGCCTGATCCTGAGAAGCACCACCCGTTACGGTCGGCTAGAAGTGGAGCATTCCAGCCGAGAGGTCGGACGCTCAGGCTATACGCTGCGCAAACTTGTGAGCCTTTGGCTCAGTATGTTCACAAACTTCTCTATCTTGCCACTGCGCGTTGCCAGTTCAATTGGATTGCTGCTTGCCACTTTAAGCGGCTTAGCGGGAATTGTTGTCATTATCGAAAAAATCATGAACCCAGATCTCCCCACGGGTTGGGCATCACTTTTTGTTGCACTTTTATTTATGTCCAGCGTGCAGCTTTTAGCTATCGGTTTGATGGGCGAGTACCTAGGGAGGGTGCTAATGAAGCTAAATAAGACGCCTCAGTTTGTGGTGCGAAGAACCATCCGCAGTAAGGAGCAAGCCTAATTGGTTTATGACGAAAGCTGGTATTCAGGCCGATCAGTTTTAATTACCGGGGGTCTCGGATTTATCGGAAGCTCACTGGCCATCCGCATGGTGGCCCTTGGGGCGAAAGTTACTTTATTAGATGCCATGCTTAAGGAATGTGGCGGCAACTGGAAAAATATTGAACCCATCCGTGAGCAAGTCCGTATCTTCCAAGATGATATGCGTAACTTTCAAGCCTTATCTCTAGTTGTCAAAGAGCAAGATGCAATATTTCATTTGGCAGGACAGGTCAGTCACGGCAACAGCATGCGCGAGCCCTTGACTGACTTAGGGTTGAACTGCGTGTCAACCATGAATTTGGTTGAGGCTTGCCGTATACACAACCCTAAGGCCCGCATTGTCTTCACCTCGACAAGGCAAGTCTATGGCGTTCCACAGAAGCTTCCCGTTAAAGAAAACCACCCAGTATTACCAATTGATGTTAACGGCATCAACAAACTCGCCGCTGAATACTACCACCTGCTGTACCACCGAACCTACAACCTTAAGTCAACGGTTTTACGGCTAACGAATACTTACGGACCAAGACTTCAAATTCAAAATGACCGGCAGGGATTTATCGGTGTATTTCTCAAGCAATGTCTAAGCGGAAGAGAGATTGATATATTTGGCGATGGGATGCAGGTGCGCGACTTCAACTACGTGGATGATGTGGTGCAAGCGCTAGTCCTCTCGCTGCTGCATGATCAATGCTTTGGACATATTTTTAACCTAGGGTCTAGGGACCGATATACTCTCTTACATTTTGCACAAACACTGGCCACCCTAACAGATGTAACTTACAAACTAATCCCTTTCCCAGTGGACAAGAAACTAATCGACATTGGCAACTATTACGGTGATTACTCTGCATTTTCTGACATTACTGGCTGGCAGCCCCAAATGGATCTCCACGAAGGCTTGGCCAAGACGCTTGCTTATTTCCAAGCCCACCGTATCAACTATTTAACCGCATGACTGCACAAACCATCAAGATGTTTGATTATCGGGATCAGTATCTTGATCTTGAAAACGAAGTGCTCGGTGCGGTGCAACGCGTGCTGCGCTCAGGCGAATTGATTCTTGGATCAGAAGTTAAGAAATTTGAGTCAGGATTTTCAGATTTTTTGGGGTATGACACCCACAGCTTAGGCGTAGCCAATGGCACTGATGCCTTGGTTATTTGCCTGATGGCGCTTGGCGTTGGGCCGGGTGATGAGGTTATCACTGTAGCGAATACCGCTGTGCCAACAGTCAGCGCAATACGAATGGTTGGGGCGACGCCAGTATTCGCCGACGTGGATCCCGAAACCTCTCTAATGGACTTAAATCTCGTACCAGGCCTCATTACGTCAAAAACTCGCGCGATCCTACCTGTTCATTTATTTGGCAATGCTGTCAATATGCCAGTGCTTTTAGATATCGCGCGAACACAAAGTATCCCTGTTGTCGAAGATTGCGCGCAAGCTCACGGTACTCTGTTCAATGGGCGTGCAGTTGGAACGTTTGGTCATGCGGCAGCGTTTTCATTTTATCCAACGAAAAACCTTGGTGCATATGGTGATGGTGGGCTGTGCGCAAGCACAGATGCATCGCTCGCCAAAGAAATGCGGCGGATTCGCAAGTATGGTTTTGATGAACTATATTATGCGGAACGCGAGGGAATTAACAGCCGTCTCGACGAAGTGCAGGCGGCGATCCTAAACATTAAACTCAGGTACCTGCCCGCACAATTACACAAACGACGAGAACTTGCTGAGGTATATAAGGCTGGCCTGCCCAGTTCTCTGAGACACATGGCAGCAACATCGAGTGTTGAGCATGCTTATCACCTCTTTGTGGTGCGCTCAAAGGACCGTGATGCCCTCAGGGCAGCGCTGGCAAGTCGCAATATTCAGACTGGCATTCACTATCCGTTCCCGATTCATCGAATGAGAGGCTACACATTTTTAGGCTATCAGGACCAAAGCTTGCCCATCACTGAGGCTCTTGCCAACGAAATCGTTTCTTTGCCTCTTTATCCAGAATTACCTATGGAAAGCGTTCATCGAGTGCTCGATACACTGCATGAAATCCTGGATTGAAACTCTTAAAATTTTAAGATATTGGTACCAGAACCACCTGCGCATTAACTTTACAAGTACATTCAAGCACCACCAACCCTTTGCTATGATATTTATGACGACGGTAAATTTTGTGATTCAACGTAGTTGGGTGTTTAAGTCATGATCGATAATCGTCGTGAGTATGAAGTGATGGCTGAAGTGGAGTCCAATCATTGGTGGTACCGCATTCTGCATAGCCTCGTTTTGGAGAGCATCGAACGCGAACTAATGTCACCGAACATCCATATATTAGACGCGGGTTGTGGAACTGGCGGACTCATACATAGTCTCAAAGCGGCCGGCTATCGACAGGTCAAGGGATTTGACCTCTCTCCAATTGCGGTCGACATTTGTCAAAAGAAAGGGTTTGATGTTCAATTGGGTAGCCTGAACGACATTGCAACGATACAAGCGCCTGCAAAGTTTGATGTCATTATCAGCAATGACACGCTCTACTATTTATCTGCCGACCAACAGTCGGCCTTTTTTAAAAATGCCAACATGCGCTTGAATAGGGGCGGGCTTCTAATAATGAATATGCCCGCACTGGCGGCATTTCGTGGTACTCATGACCGAGCTGTTGGAATTCTTCATCGCTTTAATCGGCTCGAGGTGAAGGAGCTTATTAAGTCAGCTGGTTTTGAAACACTAACGCTGCGCTACTGGCCCTTGAGTCTATCGCCTGCTATTTTTATTGTTCGGTCATGGCAAAGACTTATATACGACCCCGCTAGTTTAATCAAACCGTTGTCTGACCTGAAATCTCACAGTGTTTTGCTCAACAGCTTGCTTTGTCGCTTAATTAGACTCGAAATACGCCTAGCCAGAAATACACCATTTGGCAGTTCTTTGTTTACTGTCCTTCGGCGAACTTAATGGTCACTCAGATCTGCGATAGATATTTCCCTTATCAGAGAAGGAAGACTCTTTTCTCCTCTATATACTAGAGTAACAATTGAAACTTGAATAGATGCATCTGATTGAGTCATTGAATTAGTTTGTTAGTTTTTTGTCTACAAAACAACATTAGATATTAAAAAGCAAGACCTCTAGATATGCTCAACTGATTGAGTGGATAAACTCATATAATATTAGTATCAACAGTACTAGAAAATATAAAAATAATGAGCTTTTAAAAA
Source organism: uncultured Methylococcaceae bacterium (assembly GCA_903939355.1). Taxonomy (GTDB): domain Bacteria; phylum Pseudomonadota; class Gammaproteobacteria; order Methylococcales; family Methylomonadaceae; genus Methylobacter_C. The sequence continues at coordinate 4,289 of CAJAHC010000437.1, forward strand.
AATGGGGCTAGCGCAACGTTTACTTTGGCTTCTTACCGTTGCATGGGGATCCGCAATCCCTTGGATGTCAACTCGGCCACCATTAATTGATTTGCCGCAACATGCGGGTCAAATTGCACTCTTAAGCGACTATTTTTCAGCAAGCTTCCACTGGATTAGCCTAGTAAGCCCTAATTTTTTTACACCCTACTTAACGACTTATGGATTGATTTTTATCCTTCACCAGATATTTTCAATCACCATAGCAATCAAAATCATCCTTTCATTATGTTTTTTATCCTTCGTTGGAATGTGTTTTGGGCTACGTAAAGAGTTAAATAGCAACCCACAATTAGATTGGTTATTTTTAATAGGATATTTTGGATATGCATGGACTTGGGGGTTTATTTCCTTTTTAATCGCCACTCCAATCAGTCTTTTAGCGATTTGGACTTATTTAAGATTCTTAAGATCGAAGCATTTCTCTAGTGGGCTACTAGTTACATTTATTGGGTCCTTACTCTTAATTTCTCATGGATTGATGTTTGGTTGCTTTTTTATGATTTGCTCACTGATGCTGGTTCAAGATTGGCGGTTTAATGGCTTTAGATTAGAAAAATTAATGCCGCTTTTATTTCTAATTTTTTTTGGCGTCATGATTGCTTTTGCAACTTCTTATGCGCAGACAAACCTCGCCAGCGATGGTGTGGAGCTATTATTATTTATCTGGAACTACGACTTAATCTTGCGCCTTAAGGAATTCTTGACCTACCCGTTTGACCAAAGCTTACGGAATGGGATCCCATTAGCCATGGTGATATTAGTAATACCTTTTTTACTCAAGTTACGCTTTTGTTCATATAAATCGCCAGCCTTTATACCCTTCATTGTTTTAGTAACTATTTTCTTTTTGGGTCCAACCTTTGCATTAAAAACTCAATATTTATATCAAAGATTTGCAATATTTTTATTTCCGTTTTTTGCTTTTTTGTTTATAGCTATTGAATCGCAAAGAAAATTTACTTGTTTAGAAAGGTTCCTGAGTCTAGCCGCTAAAGTCTTGCTAATTGGATGTATTTGGTTTCAATTTTGGACTTATAGCTTAGAGGCAAGATCGTTTTCAAAAGAATCGGCGCCCTTTGAAGCAATGATTAAAGTAATGAATCCTCATGAACGCGCACTATATTTGCCCATCAACGCGGAAAGTGATGCTCAAAATAGAGACAACATATACCTTCACTATGGTCAATGGTATCAAGCTGAAAAAGGTGGTTTTGTAGACTTTAATTTTGCTTGGTTTCCTGTGGTGATAATGCGCTTTAACCAAAATGAAAGTAGCCCAATAAAGTTAGGCTTTGAATGGGAGCCAATTAAGTTTGATTGGCAAAAAAATAATGGGGAACTTTTTAAGTACTTTATTATAAAAAGCAAAAAAGAGATTGATCCCGCAGACCTTTTCAAAGGAGCGGCCTGTATACCCACAAGGATATTCTTTGAACAAGAGTGGCAACTCTTTGAAAAATCAAATTGCCAAGATATGTTATCCACTAAATAGGTGAACTTTGGTAACGATTTTGGTAACAAGGGTGTTGTATCTCTACAAACCCTTGTCCCGCCTATTGACTTGGCGGAGACGAGAGGATTCGAACCTCCGATCAGAGTTTTAGCCCCGATGCTCCCTTAGCAGGGGAGTGCCTTCGA
>CAJAHC010000438.1 GCA_903939355.1 uncultured Methylococcaceae bacterium
AAATGATTTTTTATCCCTTATTTAAAGCTCAGGTTAATTAACTCATTTTATTCGATTATAGACTTAAAGGATGATAAAAACTGCTCTGTGGAGAACTGTCCAGCACGATGTATACAGGATTTACGCATTTGAATAGCAGTCTCTTCTGTTAGCTGTTTCACTGCGGAAGCAATTGCTGCTGGTGAAGGATTAGGGGCGAGCATGATACCTGTTTGACCATCGACTATAGTTTCTACTAGACCCCCTTCAGCAACACCAATTACTGGTCTTCCAGCGGCCATTGCCTCAACTGCGGACATTCCGAAGTCTTCATCTGAGGGAATATAGATCACCGCAATTGCACGCCCTACCAGATCTGCTAAATCGTTATCATTAATCCAATTAGTAAAATGGATGTTAGCGGCCCCTTTTGCAATTCTATTGAGCCTATCAAATTCTGAACCACCAGATGCAACCACAAGATTGCAATCAGGCATACTTAAAAACGCACGGACAATTCGATCCACTCTTTTGGGTTTCTCCAGTCTCCCTACGGAAAGATAATAGCCGCCCTCACCGCAGTGGCTAAAATGTTTCGTCAAGATCGGTGGATAGATAACCTTTGATTCCATTCCAGTCAGATCATTCAATCGCTTACTTACGTGATTTGAATTAGCAATAATTAGATCCATATGTTTAAGCGCATTAAGATATGCTTTGCGATATTGGGCGATCATAACTCTCAACAATGGTCGAAAAGGGGGGGTTGATCTGTCTACATATTCTTCTTCACGGTCAAATGCAAATCTTGGCGGCGTATGGCAGTAATAAATTCTTTTGCCCGTTAATTGATGGCGGACCGCTAACGGGGCATAAATTCCACTGTATATTACGCAATCGGCATGTCGTATTAATGATTTACTTAAGCTAAACGCAATTAGTGCCCGAGGAATACGAGGCAAGCATCTCGTCAAAACCCCAGCTGTAATTTGGCAATGCATTTCGCCTAGTTCACCACTGCTAACAAAATTCTGATATATGCCAGAAACTCCAAGCCCAAAACCTGGCAGTCCTCGAGCCAGATTAATCACTAGTCGTTCGGCTCCACCGTTTACCTGTAAATAGTCATGTAACACCCAATTTCTCAGCTTAGGAATCAATTAGTTACCCCATCTATTTGTTCTAGATTCCATATCAAAAAAAAGAGTTGCAGTGTTAGACTCAAAAAATTTTTCACTTTCTTGACAGCTAAACTTCATAAAGCGAAGGACACCGCTAGCCAAGAAGACATTGACATAATGTAAATTATCTTCATAGTAACCCATAGGACTCACGACAAAAAGTCTCACCATCTTGAGAAATACGATCTGCCAACAATGGATCATTAGCTAACAGAGCGATAGCATCAGCGAACTGATCAGGTGTTTCTGCAGCGAGATAGTGAGTACCTGCTGTTGCACCTATTCCACGCATTCCATGTCGAGTAGATACCAATGGTCGTCGATAAGAAAAAGCCTCGATAGATTTTAGCTTAGTTCCTCCACCTGACCTTAAAGGTACGATAATAATTTGAGCAGCGGCATAAAAAGTTTCAAGCCTCTCCGCATCTGGAAAAAATTCAACTCGCGAGGCATCTTCTAATAATTGGGTCAATAATGGAGATGCATGTCGCCCTACCACGCACAATTTCCAAGGGCGTTTTAAGCGATTCTCAATCTCAGGTTGAATTTTATTGAGTAGATATAAAATTGCCTCTTCATTTGGAGGGTAATTCAATGTACCAACAAAGAGTAGCCTTAAAATGTCAGACTTGTTCGGATTATTTATATCCTTTAAGTCTGGAAGTGGAATGCGATTCGGTCGTTCTTCGATATTCTGAATTATGTGCTTCCTGAGGTAAGATCCGTCTTGAGCTGAAGCAAGCCAGACAGTGCTATAACTTCTGGTTATAAAAAGTTCAAGCAATACATACTGAACAGCGGAGGCCATCCAGTGCATTGATTCCCGATAACGTTTCATGCGAATTAGGCAACCTGCTACGCTAACTCGAGTAAATGATTCAAGATCATCCATATCTAGCTCTAGTTTGGCAGTTGGATAATATCTCGAAATTATTTGCCCCAAACCGTGCAGATAAAATCGAAAAACGACTATACGGTTAACATATTCTCCTGAGAGTTCAGAAATATAATGATCGAATGCACTCATTTTAATGGGAAAATGCCAGTCGGCAATAACACGACGAGATAATAAACAGATAGGTGGAAAAAGTATCCCAAGAATCCTTAATAGTTTAGGTGCACTAGAGGTCTTAGTTTGAACCGACCAAACGCCTTCAGCAGGATAATCGGCGGGAACTACCGGAATTCCAGTATCGTCTGCTACTAACACATAGACTTTATGTGTGCGATTTAAGTCATTAAGCCAAGCCCAAGCGCGCAAAGCTCGTCCAGATTGGCCTGGCAATGGCAAGACTGGTGTCAAAAAAATCGCAACAGGGCGGTGGTATTTCACTACGCAAGACACCCTAAAACAAAGCGCACCCAACGCCCATAGAAATAGTGAGAATACATAGCATTGGACCGGTTTAGCTCAATGAACGAAACCAAGCAAAGAAAGTACATTAAGTTAAATGTCTCGACTTGCTGGCATAAACCGAAAGCGAAGTAAAAAAACTTTCGGCATCAAATTAACCCATCTTTGTTGAGCACACCTAACAAATCTGACACAACAGCATTTCTAGAAAATTTTTCAGTGATAAGCTGTGCAAGACTATCGGCCCGCTTTCGCGCTTCAGCTGGTTTGTTGAACACTTCTCGCATAAGATGAACTGCATGCTCTAAAGACGGCTCCGCCCAGCAACTAGAAGACTTGTAATTCTCAGCCCATTCTGGTTCATTTACGCTCACCATTTTATAATCTACTAGATACGCAAACTCGGGATCTAAAAAGTCAAGCTGCCCACCATAACCAGTCATCACTACTGGGTTACCAATTCGCGCTGCTTCAAACGCCCCCAATCCCCAGCCTTCAGTGCGTGCCAAGGAAACAAAACAATCACCTATTTTATGCAGAGCTAGTATCTGAGCATCCGAGAGAGAATCATCGGCGATAACGACTACCTTTGCTCGTCCAGGATATTGAGAAACAAAATCTTGCACAAATTTAAGTGGTGAAGGATTACGTAGACGAAAACCGTTGCGCCAGTGGCGACACCTGCGGGTAAAGTCTTTAGAAGTTGTCTTGATCACCATTAAAACCGGATCATTGGCATCAAATGCTCTTAAGTATGCCTCTAAAGCAAGATAAGGCGACTTTCGATGCGACCAGAATCCTATTGTATAAAAGATAAAAGGAGTGGGATCTTTTTTTAGGATCCCTAGGCGCTCACGAATATTAGCATCGTCAACATCTGTCGATAAATTTATAGGCTCAAACTGCGAAAGATGTGGGATAACATGTATTGGTACAGTAACGCCAGAATTTCTGAAGACATTGACGTTCCAATTACAAGGCACTATAACTCCATCCAACTGATTAAGAATGGGTGGCCAATGCTCTGGCAACTGCTCTAGTTCCCAAACTGTATATCCAAAAATACGTCGATTAGGTCTGCGCTCACGCACTATCCATTCAGGGTAATACTCCGGCACAGTATGTATCAGTACTGTATCGTAGTCGATATTTCGATTGCACACAGATTCCAATATCGGACAAGGCCAACTTGATGAAAGATATGTTTCATAATTACCAAGTCCTGTAAGCATCGGGGTCCAAGTTATGTCAATACCAGCATTTATCAATGCACGCACATATGACTTTGCGGCGATGGCGTAGCCAGTATTATCACCCCATGATATGTATTTTAGAGCACGCACTTAGTTCCACATCGTCTTAATATGGAAAACAATTACCCCTAAAATGAAGCCTCTAATCAGACCAATTAAACGCCCGGCAAATGCTACACTTCGCCAACCGCGGAAAAACAGGACCTGTCTAACCGCTGAAAAAATCGTTCGCGCTCCCCAATATAACATATGGGGCTGCGGGTTTTTAGCGATCAATGCACCATCTCCTATAGCATACTCATAGAAACGACAGACTGCCCATCGATTCCATGGTGGAATTTTTGTCGGGTGACGCATACGCACCAGTGGACTGTAGCAAGCCTTCATATCTACAAATTCTGCAAACAGTCGATTCATCAGATCTATGCCCTCTGCCGCAGGGAATATCGCACCGGGACCGAATCGTTCGTCAAATCCTTTAATCTTCATAAATGCATCACGACGAACAAAAAGTGTTGCTTCAGTCAAGGAACCAAACATGGTCCAACGATTGAAATCTACCTGATCTTGTCTCCATCGTAATATATTAGGCGCCCCCAGCACATCAACGGTCTGCCCAGAGATTACATACACCTTGGAATCACATGCAAGACGCTCAACCTCAATCAGGATCTCAGGAAATAATTGACAGTCATCATCAGGGAATCCAACCCAAAGTCCTCGCGCTAGTTGGGCGCCTATATTACGCGCCCGACTAGCCGAGCGGAATTGCACCTGTTTATGTGTAATGGTGAGTCGATCAGAAAAACGAGCCACTACCTCAGCTAATCGATCATCCTCATTTTGGTCAATTATAACTACCTCGAACCTCGGCCCTGATTTTAACTCCACTAGACTGGCAAGACAGTATTCAAGATCTCCATTATCATGTAAAGTTGCAATAACAAATGAGTATTGAAATTCCATAGCGTCAACCTTAAACAATAGTTTTTTTGTTGTTATATATCGTTGCATGTATTCCTTTAGAAGCAACTATATTGTCTTTTTATTATACAGAGTGACAGGCAACCGAACAAAGTTTTAGCCTCTTCCAACTATTGTTTCGGAGTTGATATTTTTTAATAAATCTGAGTTAAAATAATAACCTGACAACCCTTTAAAACATATGTTTTTAGTTGTTAATATTTTTTTTAGTT
>CAJAHC010000439.1 GCA_903939355.1 uncultured Methylococcaceae bacterium
ATAGAGGATATTTTTTCAGCATCAATTTTGCTTAGCAGTAATAAAATATTCATTGAGTAGATTAATAAAGTATAGTTTGTATCATTATAATAATGATAAGAGTTAGATGCCAGCTTAGCGTTTAAATGGATTGTCGACGTTGAGTTATGCCCTATGATAGAATTCCCGCATTTATAATTAATATTTATCCTGATTAGCTTTTCAGTAGTTGCTTCCATAGAGTACTGGCTAGGATTTAATATTGACTAACCAACTAAAGTTTTTAATAAAAACGCCCAGCGCCAATGATCATCAGGATCAACTTAATAGCTCCCTAATATAAATTAAAATATAATGACTTCCCCTGTTTTTCAATCGAGTCTTTTTAGCAATGAAGATAGAAACTCTTCTATGAAATCTGATCGCTGGATGTTGATTTTTACCTTTATTATTAGTGTCTATATGCTTTTTGGACATTTAGGGGGGATGGCACTAATTTCACCAGATGAAGGCCGTAATGCAGAAGTTGCAAGGGAAATGAGTCAATCGCATTCTTGGTTAGTACCGACTTACGATGGACTCACTTATCTTGATAAGCCAGCTTTCTATTTTAAGACAGTAGCATTATCTTTTTCATTATTTGGTGAATCAGAAGCCGTCGCTCGATTGTCATCAGCTATGTTTGGATTCGCTTTGGTCATTATGGCGTTTTTCTTTTGTCGAAAAATGTACGATCAGCGAACTGCAATTTTAGCTACGTTAATCATATCAACGACGCCTCTTTATATGGCATTTGCAAGAATGGTGATTTTTGATATGACGTTGGCTTTTTTTGTATCAGCCACCATTTTTTCTTGTTTTTTAGCTGAGGAATATGCAGATAAGACGCGTATGCGTTGGTACTTAACAGGAGCATTGATGGCAGGCTGCGCAACCTTGGTTAAAGGCCCTGTGGGCTTCATCATTCCTTCTTTAGTCATAGCTATTTTTAATGGTTTTGAAGGTAGACTTGGAGCTATGAAGCGGGTTTTTGCTTTACGAAATTGGTTGGTATTTTTCGCTATTGTGTTGCCATGGTTTATAGGATTATCGTTGCTTTGCCCTGATTTTCCTTATTATGGAATTATGAAGGAATCAATTGCTCGCTTTACAACAACTGAATTTCATCGTACAGCCCCTTTCTATTATTATGCTCCCATTATTCTCGGGACCTTTTTTGCTTGGAGTTTATTATTACCCGAAGCTGTTGTTGTAGCTTGGCGCAAAAGAAAAGATTGGTCACGTACAGATCGCCTATTTATTATTTGGGTTATCGTCGTTGTTTTATTTTTCTCGGTATCACAATCAAAATTACCTGGCTATATTCTGTCTGCTGTAATGGTTCTTGGTATATTGACGGCACGTATTTTTGCTATGGCGTTTAATAATAGTAATGGACGAACTGCAGGCATTATATGGCACGGGACAATACCTTTATTATTATTAAGTATTCTGGCGCTTGTATTGTTAGCTAGTGTTGCTTTTAATCCAGAACTACTTAAAAGCAGGCTAACATCAAGGCCAGAGTTATTTGAGTTGTTTGATCTCTTTATGCCTACAGTTGTACCAATGGCCATATCATTTGGTATTGTTGC
>CAJAHC010000440.1 GCA_903939355.1 uncultured Methylococcaceae bacterium
AAGGGGCTCCCTGCATCGGCATCAGTATTGCCGGGTTCTGGTTTTGACTCACTTGACTGAACATCATCGTTATCTATTTTAGATATACCGTGCGCCAAGAAATTGACCACATCCAACCGAGAGACATCTTGTTTATTTAAAAGGTAAACGGCATGTGAATCTTGCTCACTAAATAAAGCAACAAATAAATTAGCTCCAGTTACTTCCTTTTTATCGGAGGCCTGAACATGAAAAACAGCACGTTGTAATACACGCTGAAATCCAAGTGTAGGTTGAGTCTCTCTCTGAACGTCCGGAGGAATCAATGACATTGTCTCATCAATAAACTGAGTCAATTGCTCATGCAATGCATTAATATCACAACCGCATGCCTTCATAATAATTTCTGCAGCACTGTTATCTAGTAATGCCAGCAATAAATGCTCAACAGTAATAAACTCATGACGTTTATCGTGTGCGTTTTTAAAGGCTGTATTTAACGTAACTTCAAGTTCTTTACTTAACATAAATGCTCCAAATTTACACTTCTTCCATTGAACACATCAATGGGTGTTGATTTTCCCTAGAATAATTATTGACAATATAAACCTTGGTTTCAGCAACATCTTTAGAATATGTACCACAAACACCCATCCCTTGAATATGTATTTGCAGCATCACCTGTGTCGCCTTTTCTTCAGACATATTAAAAAAATCCATCAGAATTTCAATGACAAAATCCATAGGAGTAAAATCATCGTTTAGTAAAATCACTTTATATAATGGCGGTCTTTTTAGCTTAGGCTTTACTTCCTGAATAGCTAGGCCATCATCATTATATTTGAACGGATCAGAATCGGGCATAATAACTAAATAAAAATAACTACAAAACTCAAATATGATGTCAATATTAGCGTATTTCAAGGCCTTATATAACAAATTAAAACTCTAAAAATAGACTATTTTGAACTTCTCCCCTCACTTACACTTTAACTTTACACTTTAATTCCTTTTTTACCAGCATAAGTTCTTAATATCTAGTAACATATTCTCTTTAAATAAGCTGGATACTATCAATGGTTTGGAAACCTCACGTTACCGTTGCGGCAATTATTGAACAGAACAATCGCTTTTTATTCGTTGAAGAAGAAACGCCATACGGGTTACAATTTAACCAACCCGCAGGGCATTTTGAACAAAACGAAGACCTGATTACCGCTGTCAAACGCGAAGTAAATGAAGAAACTGCTTGGCAATTTGATCCAGAACACATTGTCTCAATTCAACTTTGGCGTAAAAATCCTGAGGCCCCCACTTTTATAAGGATTTGTTTTTCAGGTAACTGTCATAGCTATAATCCAGAACAAAAGCTCGATGCCGGCATAATCGCTACGCACTGGCTAACTCGTGATGAAATCGCCTTACAACAACACCGATTACGTAGCCCCTTGGTATTAATTAGTGTAGATGACTACCTGAACGGGCATCGTTATCCTTTATCCCTAATAAAATCATTTCTCGATTTAGACCATGAGTAAAAATATAATTGTCGGCATGTCTGGAGGTGTCGACTCATCCGTAACTGCTTTACTACTTTTAGAACAAGGTCATCAGGTAACCGGTTTATTCATGAAAAACTGGGAAGAAGATGACGGCACAGAATACTGTACCGCCATGGAGGATCTTGCCGATGCTCAACAAGTCTGTGACATGCTAGGCATAGAATTAAAAACCGTGAATTTTGCAGCCGAATACTGGGATGAAGTCTTTGAAGTCTTCCTGTCTGAATTTAAAGCCGGACGGACACCAAATCCCGATATTTTATGCAACAAACATGTTAAATTTAAAGCTTTTTTAAATTATGCCATTGAAGACTTAGGCGCAGAATATATAGCCACTGGGCATTACGCTCGTGTAGCAAAAAAAAATGACGAGTTTTTCTTGTTAAAAGGTCTAGATCCCAACAAAGATCAAAGCTATTTTCTTTATACCCTAGGACAAAAAGCCTTATCAAAAACCCTATTTCCAATCGGTCATTTACATAAACCAGAAATCCGGATATTGGCTGATAAAGCCGGCTTTGCCAACAGTCGTAAAAAAGACAGTACTGGAATCTGTTTTATCGGTGAACGTAAATTTACCGAGTTTCTGCAACGTTATTTGCCTGCCGAACCTGGGGAAATGCGCACACCTGAAGGTCAATACATTGGTAAACATTCAGGCTTAATGTATTACACTTTCGGTCAACGTCAAGGAATGGGTATAGGAGGTGTTAAAAACGCTCCTGATGAACCATGGTATGTTCTCGACAAAGATCTAGAAAAGAATGTATTAATCGTTGGTCAAGGACACGATCATCCGCTCATGCTACATAATACACTGGAAGCTTGCCAATTAGATTGGTGCAATAATAAATCTTTATCAGTACCTATTAGTTGTAACGCTAAAACCCGCTACCGGCAAACAGATCAGACATGTCAGATAGAGCCACTGACAAATGACCGTATCAAAGTGAGCTTTGACCAGCCACAAAGAGCAATTACGCCCGGACAGTCTGTCGTTTTTTATGACAGTGATATTTGCTTGGGTGGCGGCATTATCGAATCCAAATACAATACCCATTAAGACACATAACAACCGCATCAGGACAATCCATTATGACTAATTTTGCCTTAACCGCAATCTCACCCATCGACGGTCGCTATGCTAATAAAGTAGAAGATCTTCGCCCCGTGTTTAGTGAATACGGCCTGATTCGCTTTCGCGTATTGGTTGAAGTGCGCTGGCTACAGGCATTAGCTAAACACCCACTCATTACTGAAGTCAGTCCTTTCAGCAACGCTGCAACAAAATTATTAAATAACATTGTCAGTGATTTTTCTGAAGCTGATGCACAACGAGTCAAAGATATCGAGAAAACCACCAACCACGATGTAAAAGCGGTTGAATATCTGCTAAAAGAGAAAATCACCGGCTGTGCTGAATTGGAAAAAGTGAGTGAGTTTATTCATTTTGCCTGCACCTCAGAAGATATCAACAACTTGTCTTATGCCTTAATGCTAAAAGAGGGTCGTAGCATTATAGTGACCCAAATCAATGAATGCATAGCTGAATTAAAAAGACTGGTCATGGAAACCGCTAATCAACCCATGCTGTCACGTACGCACGGACAATCTGCAACACCCACTACCGTAGGCAAAGAATTTGCCAACGTTGTAGCGCGTATGTTACGTCAAAAAGAACAACTACTATCTGTCCCTTTATTAGGCAAAATTAACGGTGCAGTTGGTAACTATAATGCTCATTGCGTCGCTTATCCTGATGTTGATTGGGCCGAGTTTGCCCAATGCTTTATCGAATCTTTAGGACTACAATGGAATCCATACACCATCCAAATTGAACCACATGACTATATTGCCGAATTTTTTCATGCCCTATCACGCTTCAATACCATTCTGCTCGATTTTGATCGTGACATTTGGGCTTATATTTCTTTAGGTTATTTCAAACAAAAAACGATTGCCGGAGAAATAGGATCATCGACCATGCCTCATAAAGTCAATCCGATTGATTTTGAAAACTCAGAAGGTAATTTAGGCATCGCCAATGCATTATTTGCTTTTTTAGCAGAAAAGCTACCGGTATCACGCTGGCAACGTGACTTAACTGATTCAACGGTGCTAAGAAATATTGGTGTCGGTATCGCCCACACTAGTATCGCCATACAAGCCAGTTTAAAAGGTATTTCAAAGTTACAAATCAATGTAGATGCTATTGAAGCAGATCTTGATGCCAATTGGGAGGTGCTTGCAGAACCTATTCAAACCGTGATGCGCCGTTATGGTATTGCAAAACCTTACGAGAAACTTAAAGAACTTACTCGTGGCCAGCGTATTACTCCTGAACAAATGCAGCTATTCATTGAGAAACTTGAAATCCCACTTGAAGCCAAAACTACTTTATTGGAATTAACTCCGCGTAATTACACGGGCTATGCTGAGAAATTAGCTAATAACATTTAAGAGCCATCCAGCTATCTTGAATAAGCGAGACAAATCTATCTGCATGAACCTTAATGAGACTGAAAGAGTTGTATTAGCGTTTTTATAAATCAATGGCTTTTACTAAAGCCATTGATTTACCGTGATTGCATGTCTAGCGGTTGACGTGACCAGAGATCACTATTACGGATAAAGATCATCGTCATCGAAACGTACCCCGATACCAATGCCAATATCAGGCTAATCAGAGCAACATATCTGGCGATATCAGCAAGACTTCCCCAACCCATGCCAATCAACACCGAACCTAATGCCATAAGCTGGAAAAAGGTCTTGAGTTTACTCAGCAATTCAGTTCGGATGACAACACCCATACAAGGTGCCATGCTTCGAAAACCTTGTACCGCAAATTCACGTGCAAGTAGTAGCAACACAATCCATAACGGGATTATCTCAGGATAGCGACAAGACAAAAATACTAATAACACGTTGGACATGATCTTATCTGCCAGAGGATCAAGAAAAGCTCCCACATTACTAACGCACTCTAAGTGCCGAGCCAACCAACCATCTAACAAGTCAGTTAGTGCAGCAGTTAGAAATAGAGCAAAAACAAACTGGTAAGTAATAGCTTCATGAGCTGATACCAACAAAAGCATAATAGGAAACACTAGTATAATGCGCAAAACCGTCAAAAAATTGGGCAACCACTTCATTAGTTAATCTCCAGATATGTAGCTCCCTTTTCTAACACAGAAGCTCCACGGGTGCTTTCGTGTTAAAATTTGGATAGCTAGATTAATTTACTTCAGGATTAATTATTTCATAAATAGCCGAGTAATCCTTATCGCCTAAACCTTGTTTTATTGCTTGCGCGGTTATTTTAGCTATGCCTTGCAACGATGAGCAATCCATACCCAAGCTTTCTGCATCTGCTAAAAATAGATTCACATCTTTATTCAGATGCTTAGCTGAAAAACTAGCCCCATCAAAATTTCTCTCCAAATATTTTTTCAATTTTTTGTCATAGGTTTGCGCATACAATGCACTTTTTCTAACCACATCCATATATTTTTCCGTATCAACACCATTACGCATGCAAAATCCCAAACTCAAAGAAAATGCTGTCGTTAATGCAGCAATAAGTTGGTTCATTGCCAACTTCAATGCCGTGGCAGTTCCAACATCACCAATCAAAATTGGATTTTCTCCAAGACAATCAAGAATGGGAACTACATAATTAAAATCATCTAAACTCCCTCCAACCATCACAATAAGTTTGCCACTAAGGGCCTCAGGAATACTCCCTAACACAGGTGCTTCGATATACTTTGCGCCTAACCGGCTTATACGGGCAAACAATTCACGCGATTCATTTGGGGATATCGTACCCATTTGAACGAATAGCTTATCTTCCATATCTATGGGTGTTGAAAACAGCACTTCTGTTATTGCACTATAACCAGAAAGCATCATTATTATTATCTTACTGTTAGCAATCGCATCACAGGGATTCGTTGTAATGTTTGCGCCTTTAGAAATCAGATGCGTCAACTTATCACTTGATCTATTGTAAACTGTAACCTCATGCCCTTCTCCAAGCAACCTGAGACTAAATGGAGATCCCATAAGACCTGCACCAAGGACTGATACTTTCATTCGTCGTTATCCACCTTTATTAATTCAACTCTTTTCTTATACGTCTAAATTAAGAATTACTTTCCCAGTCTAATTTTAACAATCCTCTATTCACATTCCAAACCTTCAACCCGCTGAAAACCTCTTGGTAATGCTAACCCTCTCTTGGCGCGACTACTGGTATAGTGTTCTATATCTAATGTTTTCAGCGTTAAAAATCGCTTACCTGACACCACTTTCAAGGAGCTGTTTTCAGGAATCGACAGAACTGCAACCACATAATCTTTCTCTGAAAGAAGATCTCCCGATGGAATCTGTATTAACTTGTTTCCCTTGCCACGTGCCAATGCTGGTAAATCTGCTACTGGGAAAATTAATAACCGGCCTTGTAAGGTAACAACCGCCATCAAGTCAGATTCATCATAGATAGGCGCTGGCTTTAAGACTTTCGCTCCTGGTGGTAAGGTGATGAGTAATTTCCCTGCCTTATTTTTACTCGACAATTCTTTTAACTGAACTCTAAAACCATATCCATAATGACTAGCTAAAACGTACCAGTCCTCTGGATTACCACTCAGTAAATACATGAATAATGATCCTGGGGGTGGATTAAGTCGTCCAGTTAAAGGCTCACCCTGAGTTCTAGCTGACGGCAAATCATGGCTTGCTGTACTGTAAGCACGTCCCGTAGAATCAAGCATGTAAAGAGGTTGTGTTGATCTGTTTTTTACTGAATCCAAAAAACCGTCACCTGACCGGTAACTTAAACTTTCCACATCAATATCATGACCTTTTGCTGCTCTTATCCAGCCTTTTTGTGACAAAATAATCGTTAAAGGTTCATTGCTAATTAAAGCAGTCGTTTCCAAAGCAACAGCTGCAATTCTTGCAACAATGGGCGAACGACGATCATCACCAAATTGTTCAGCATCACGTTCAATTTCTTTTCTTATCAGACGATTTAATAAAAGCTTTGATCCCAAGGTCTTTTCCAATGCCGCTCGCTCTTTTTCCAAAGCTTCCTGTTCACCCCGGATCTTAATCTCTTCGAGTTTCGCCAGATGCCTTAACTTCAACTCCAATATGGCTTCAGCCTGAATGTCAGTTAATGCAAAACGCGCCATTAACACCGGCTTTGGGTAATCTTCACTACGAATGATCGCAATAACTTCGTCAATATTGAGATAAGCCATCAATAAACCATCGAGTATATGCAGTCTGGCAAGTACTTTATCCAAACGGTACTGTAACCGTCTTCGCACTGTTTCAGTACGAAATACTAACCATTCAACAAGAATATCCCTCAGACCTTTAACTTTTGGCCTACCATCCATCCCTATCATATTCATATTTACACGATAGCTTTTTTCCAGATCAGTCGTGGTAAACAAATGTGACATAACCGCATCTACGTCAATCCGCTTTGATTTGGGAATGATTAGTAAGCGAGTGGGGTTTTCATGATCTGATTCATCTCTCAAGTCTTCAATCATTGGCAACTTTTTTGCCAACATTTGTGCGGCTATTTGCTCCATTAATTTAGCACCGGAAACCTGATGTGGCAGAGCAGTAATAACTATAGTGCCATCTTCTTGCTCGTAAATAGCGCGCATTTTTATTGAGCCGCCACCGCTATAATACATTTTCTGTATCTCTTCAGCAGAAGTAATAATCTCTGCATCTGTTGGATAATCAGGGCCTTTAATATAGTTAAATAATGTCTCCAAAGTACTATCTGGTTCATCAAGCAACTGAATACAGGCGGCCGCCACTTCACGAAGATTATGTGGAGGAATATCTGTTGCCATGCCCACAGCTATACCCATAGTGCCGTTAAGCAAAATATTGGGTAATCTTGCAGGCAATAAAACAGGCTCTTTTAAAGTCGCATCAAAATTATCAGACCATTCAACAGTCCCTTGTCCTATTTCACTTAATAAAGTATTGGCGTAAGCTGTTAATCGTGATTCTGTATAACGCATAGCAGCAAATGATTTAGGATCATCCGGTGACCCCCAATTTCCTTGCCCGTCAACTAGTGGATAACGATAAGAAAAATTTTGCGCCATCAATACCATGGCTTCATAACAAGCCGAGTCCCCGTGTGGATGGTATTTACCTAATACATCACCTACCGTACGTGCTGATTTCTTATACTTTGCCAAAGCATTCAGACCTAGCTCAGACATAGCATAAACAATCCGACGTTGTACCGGTTTTAAACCATCGGCAATATGTGGTAAAGCACGGTCGAGAATGACATACATGGAATAATCCAAATACGCTTTTTCAGCAAAGTCCTTTAATGGTAATTGTTCAAAATTTTCTTGTAATCCCATTTAAAAATCATCCTCTGATAATTCAACATATAACTCGCTACTTTTCGCTAGACGTTCCTGACGCATTTTTTTTCTTAATTCAGCCTCTGCGTAATGTTTTTTTTCTGTATCCGTTTCCAGTATTAAACGAGGTACTTCACAAGAATTACCATCCTCATTAATAGCCACCATAGTAAAGTAACAAGAGGTAGTATGCCTTTTATCATTCGTTCGCAAATGCTCAGCAACCACTTGCACACCCACTTCCATCGAAGATCGTCCAACGAGATTAATACGAGCATTAAAAGTAACTAACTCACCTACATTAACTTGTTGTCTAAAAAAAACCTGATCCAATGCAGCCGTGACTACATAGCTTTTACAATATTTTGCAGCGCAGGCGTACGCCACTTGATCCAATAATTTTAATAACGATCCTCCATGTACATTACCCGAGAAATTTGCCATATCAGGGGTCATTAATACCGTCATTGTTAATGTTTTTTCTTGTTTAGCCATTGTCCATTCAGAATATTGAATATATTTTTTATAAGGTTTGCTTAAAATCTCACTACTATTTGTAGCCCATTTACATATAAAAATTGATTAATAGCAAATTAACTTGTTATTAGCCTATAAACACTAATTTTAAACATAAAAAAAGGCAGCTATAAAAGCTGCCTTTTTCAACTATATTAAAAAACCAATTATAATTTTTCTTTAATACGAGCTGCTTTACCTGTCAGATCACGCAAATAATACAACTTAGCACGACGAACATCACCACGACGCTTAACAGAAATCTCACTGATAATAGGACTATGAGTTTGAAAAACACGCTCAACACCAGTACCATGAGATATCTTTCTAACAGTAAAAGCAGAATTTAATCCACGATTACGTTTTGCAATCACAATACCTTCAAAAGCCTGAATTCTTTCACGCTCACCTTCTTTTACTTTAACCTGAACAACAACAGTGTCACCCGGATTAAATTCAGGAATTTGTCTTAATTGTTCTTTTTCCAATACATCAATAATATTGCTCATCACCACACCCTATTCAACTTCACTTTTAAATTGTTGCAGCAGATTTTCCTGCGCTGCACTTAACTTCTTATTTTTTAACAAATCTGGTCTTTTTTGCCATGTTCTACCCAACATCTGTTTCATACGCCATATTTCTATATCCGCATGATTACCACTCAATAAAATATCTGGTACTGAACTATCTTCAATTTGTTCCGGCCGAGTGAAATGCGGATAATCCAACAAGCCATTCATATGAGAATCTTGTAACGCAGACCCTTCATGGCCTAATACTCCTGGTAATAAACGGGTGATTGCATCAATAACTATCAATGCTGCCAGTTCACCACCACTAATGACATAATCACCAACAGACCATTCATCATCACAATCTTTACTGACAAAACGTTCGTCTACACCCTCATAGCGCCCTGCAATCAATATCAATTGGGACACGGCGCAAGCCTCTGATAATAAGGCTTGATTAATTGGCTTGCCTTGTGGACTCAAATAAACTACTTTTGCAGGTTGACTACAGGCCTGCTTTGCGCTTTCAACCGCATCATGTAAGGGCTGGTATTTCATTACCATACCAGGACCGCCGCCATAAGGTCGATCATCAACTGTCCTGTGCTTGTCATTAGTATAGTCTCGAGGATTCCATACTGACAAACTCACTATCTCTCGCTGTATCGCTCTACCTGTTACACCGTAACTTGCAGCAACTGTTATCATGTCGGGAA
>CAJAHC010000441.1 GCA_903939355.1 uncultured Methylococcaceae bacterium
CGTTGGTTCATTTGCAGAATATAAATATTTTAAAACTGGACTTTGCAAATTTCAATTACTATATTCACTTTCAGAATCTAATAACCACAGCTATAAATATCGTTCAAAATCTTCAAATACGGTTTGGTGGACAAAAACAGAACAATTTTATAGATTAGAAAAAGAAATTGAAGTCAAAAAGTAAAATTTATATCAAAAAATATCCGTCGTCAGATCAATTAATAAATACCTTTTGACGAGACAACAACTTCCCATCTACCAAGATTTTACCCTTGTCCAGATTTTAGAACTTGGAACAAAAAAAACTAACCATAACACGGACGGTAGCGGTAATTAGCTTGTCATGGTTTTTGCATAGACCTACTACCTTCAAAGAATTTATAACTCCGGGGACAAAAGCCAACGCGCTGTTACTCTTAACAAAATCACAATACCGGGACTAATATTGAGTCACCTAATAACATTATACCGCGAACCCGCCATCATTAACGTAACTCTGTACCCTGATTGCAAAAACACATGCCATACCCGTCTTGCCACCGGGACACATTCACGGCTAAAGAACCAGGACCTGTTGCCGGATGGCTGCGCCGTGTAACGCTAACTCCCGCTACCGCCGGGCCGTTAGGTGCAAACTGCTGACAGACAGCCTGAAAGACTGCAATTTTGGAAAAATACAAATACCAATCAAATACTCACCCTCAAACTAATTCTAATACCAAATTATCATGAGTGAAACTTTAGCAAATAATATTCTGGATACCATTAAACTTATTGGGCCAGCAGTAATTTTGCCAATTTGTATTCTTTGGCTTACAAACAGACAAACTAGAAAGAATAAAGCGCTTGACAATGAATTTGAGCTTTCAAAACTAACAGAATCAAGAAAGATTGACCAATCTTTTAATATAGATAATGAAAAGAAGAACCACGAAAAGACAGTACATTCATGTCTTGTAAAGATTTTGTTTGAAATTCAAAACCTGCACATTTCTCTTTCTGGTAACTGCGTTGATTTTAAATGTGTCAATGATGCGCTGAAAGAATTCAGAGATTCTTTTAAAAAATACCAGCACATTATCTCTGAAAACCAGATCTACTTATCATCAAAAGTAACTAATCACTTATATAGTTTTTACAATCTTCTAGCAGAACTCCTTACTGAACTAAAAGATATTCAGGACCAAAAAAATTATGACATTGCAATTGTATCAGTAAATGAATATTCCGGTCAATTAGCCAACGAAATAATAGAAATTCAGGATTTATTTATTAAACAGCGAGAGGATCTTGCAGCCGAATTCAATAAAATCGAATTAACTGAATTCAGTAAATGTTGCGGTTATCAGCCATCAAAGGAACTAAGAGACAAATATTATAAGCTTAAAATTAAAATTGACAATTTACCAGAACCTATTGAAGGAGGTATTGAAAAACAAACAAAATAAGTCTACACATAACATGGTCAATGCTAAAGGTAAGTTGTTTGTCACGGTTTTTGCTTTTGCTCCTGCTATCTAGACAAATCCGTAATGCTCATACCGTGACCGCACACTGGCTATCAAAAAACCTTAGTAACCGGTGATAATTATATAGCCCGCAATAAACCTTGTAACGCGACACTGCTCTAACTCAACAACCAATATACCCTGACTGCAAAAACGCGTGCCATACTCTCCTTGCACCGTGACAGTTTTTTGGCTAAAGTAGCAGGACACTTCCCGGTGCTTGCGTCGGGTAACACAACCTCCCTTTATCACTGGGTCGATATCTATGTAAGGTATCGTCAAAATTGAGTAATTGTCTCTGAAGTTAA
>CAJAHC010000442.1 GCA_903939355.1 uncultured Methylococcaceae bacterium
AAAACAGAGGCCATTCACACTCAATATTTATAAATTGTTTGAGCTCTTGAGGGTCATAATGTAAACGCTGATTAACTTATATAGCTGTATGATGGCCATCTAAAAGAAAGCGTTTACATCCATAGTGTCCTTCTAATTTCTCACAAACTAGTGCTTCTGTTTTTTTACGAATAATTGGGTCATCAACTGCGAAAGCAGGAAATCCGATAATACTTAAAGCGGCGGCATCAACTTCTTTAGATATTAACTCTCTAGGTAAAAGCGATTCCAGCGTACTCCTAGTTCTAGCAATATCATCACTGATGACATGTATAATAGAAGCCTGATCACCAAATTTACCGAATAAATTGAATCCAGAAAGACTTTCCAATGCGGCTTTTGCCATGCCAATGGAACTGGCATTTAATTCTGCAATACCATTGTTAATTTTATGACCCCGCTCCCATATACCATAGTCTGGGGTGCGATATGTACGACTAATGTAATGAACTAAGTTTTGAACAAAATTAACCTCATCAATAGTAAATACAATCCTTAGGCCAGATGCTGTCATTTGACAAAGCATCAACAAAAATAAAGAAGTTGCGTCTAACTGTAAATGCCCCCACTCATCATCGCCGACTACTATTCCACCTTATGCAGTGTTGTACTTGGCATGTAAAGCATCTGAAGGATTTTGTGATAACTTGAATTTTTCAACTTTATCCGCTTGTCTCATCATTGCAGTTAACAATCCACGCATTAACTTAACAACGCTTTGTTCAAGCAGATAAGTTCTTCCTTGATTTTGATCGGCACGTCTATAAGCCAGCGCCACCCCCATACAGCTAGAATACTATAGACATTATCTCTTACCCAGGCATCAGTATAATTCCCATGACTATTGATGGCCGTACTTGCGGGTAACAGGCCAGTAACCCAATCTTGGCGACTAAGAATTATATTTTGTACTTGATGGTAATACGTATCGAGTTTTGCAGACAGATCATTTTGTTTCATCTAAAGCAATATTCCGATGTTTGATAAAAATGTTGTATTCATTTTGATCAAGCAGAAAATGTGCCAAAGTTGTTTGAGCATTTATTTACTTAACAGAGGGTTTTTTCTACTGTTTAGTATGCAACTATTAAGTATAGAGGATTATTTGAAAGTAGTTTTAGAAAGGTAAGCGCACCAAATTGGTTATAGCTTCATAATTTGCACACAATAAGCGCAATATGAACAATGCACAAATTTGCGTGGTGGTACCAATTGGTACATCAGGTTATTAAGCTGGAACTTTGGCTTGTTGATCAACGAGAGTACCCCATCTCTATCAATTAAGCTCGAAGACAGACTAATTTCGGCAACTGACAAAATAGGAGGATTAGACACCACAACTTCTGTGGCCTGAATGATTCACACAAAGAATTGACCGAAGTTTAAGTGGTCTTAGGCAAGGTATCCGAATTTTCTTTTTATGAAGTTAACCATAATGAAAATTGCAGGCTGAGAGTGATACGATGCAAATTTATCATTGCATCAGAATTGCATCAAATAGTCATTTGTCACCAGCAGATTCTGAGATTTATGCCAAAAAAAACTACTTAACTTATTGATTTTATTGGGGTGAACGACGGGGCTCGAACCCGCGACAACCGGAATTACAAAAAAAATATCATAAACCATAGAAATAAATAAATTATCCAGCATAATCAATTATCTTTCATTCATTGCTTCTAATTATTTAAACACCTCTATGCACCCTCCGGTCTATTTCCGGTCTTGAAAATCTAATAACCCAAAAATCGAATCTAACTAATAAAAGCTTCGGTGTATCATTTTTGATTTTTATGTAAATCCACTCCGGTCACTATCCTGTCCATTGAGTCACCGATGCACATTTTTTTTGCATCACGTTCCTAATAGCATTCACTGATCCTTTACCGGAGCATTTCCGAAGCCCATGACTTCCCCAATTCATACCTGTTCCGATAGAAAATTTATCGGTATATTGGGTTAGTTTTTTTAAAACAACCACTTAACACCCAACTCACCCATATAGCTTTGTGTGCTTGATGAAGTTTCTGTATTACCTGAAGCAAAGACAGCAACACCGTGTTTACTCATGGCTTGTACGGTAATGCCAACGTTAGCGGCATTGGAGGCGGCACTGGCACCTTTAACAGTCCAATTACTAGTAGGTAGTGCTTGCAGCGAGGCGTTGACGGAACGATCGGTTTGAAACTCATGTACCCATGCCATACGCAGTAACGGATACAAAGTCCATTTGTCACTGATATCAAAAGAATGATCTAGCTGAACACCTAAAGACCCGGGTTCTGACATGGTGGTGTTGCCGGCTACGTCTAGACCAAGGTTATTGGTGTTGCTCTCATTAAAGCTGTTCATTTGCAGTGAAGTTGCTTGCATGGCAACAAACGGCATCACATTAACCAACGGATGATCCATGCG
>CAJAHC010000443.1 GCA_903939355.1 uncultured Methylococcaceae bacterium
TAAATGCTCTAGATGCCAAACCTAAGAAATATTTTTCTTGGTTAGCACGAATACCTTTCTTCTTAGACAGCTCAGTTATCTTTTGATACAGCTTAAAGGCTTGTTCGGTTAACTCTTTAGGCGGAAACATCGGTCGACTCGTATTTTTAAATAATAAACTCAAGTACGCAGTTTTTATAAATCGCTATGGGTAAAACAGGTGGATCACCCACCTGTTTCTTCTAAAACCTAACGGGTTAACTATTTTTTAGCGGCGTTAAGATGCTCGACAGCGGTTTCAGCAGATTTAGTAGCGCCTTCTACTTGATTTAGACTGCTTTGATCTATGGACTCTTGAAGTGATTTAGAGGCGGCATTGATATGGTTTTTGGGGATGCTTTTAGCGACGATAGACGCTGCTAATGCGTGATCAAGCGCAGCTTTTGCATGGTGCATCATTTTAGGCGCAGACCCTGCATGTCCTTCAGAAACTGCTTCATTGGCATGTTTGGTGGCTTCAGCAAGATGATCTTCAGCAAAAACACTAGTACTTAAACACAATAATAATCCGGCTAATAAATATGAAATTTTTTTCATTATTCTCTCCTCAAGTTTTATAGTAAAAAAGAAAAATTATCGATAACAATCATTATGTTAAGATCAATCCCAGTAAAATCGATAGCCGTATTATTATCATTGGCGAGTAAATTTGGCAAGCAATTACTCTTTCATGATTAAAGCGTTATGCCGTGGGAAGAGGAGTTTGCTGCTGGGACTAGCGTTTTAAGTCGAGGGTTTGCTTGAACACTGGGGTTGTCGCTGGTCTTGCTGCTTTCTTTTTGAGCGACTGATTTTTGAAGGTATTTTAAATGTGTTACTTTCGAGCAGTGTTGATGATTGCCTTTATTTCGACTGGAGCGGCAAACAGGACAAAGCAGGAGATTTTGCATTATTTTTTAGGACTGCTTGGTTTTTTTGTGGTTTTCTTAGTGGTTTTTGCAGTGACTGGGGCTTTCTTGATCAAATCATCCTTTTTAACGGGTTGGTTTCTGGTAGCAGCAACGCTAGGGTTCTTTTTCACAGAAGCTTTATCAATAATGGGTTTGGGTGCACTAGGCTTTGTTTGTTCTGCAGGAGTGGCAAGGGCGGGTGACTCTAGGTATTTTTTATATAAAACGTTAGCTTGTCGGATCGCTAAGCAGCCATATTCTTTACACAAAGCTTGAGCTTGCCGCATGGCTGGGCAACCGTATTTTTTTAAAAAGTGCGTTATCGTCACACATAACGTGTTGTTTGATGATGGTTCTTCTGCAGCCATAACTATTGCCCCTTGATACAATCAAAAAAGTGAATACTATCATTACATTGATTAAAATCAATTATTTAATACAATTTACTTTTAGTGATCTTATTTTATTGTTAAAACCAAAGTCAGCTAACGCGTGAATGGCTGCATTTTCATTAAAGATAAGCAGTGTTCTTTAACTCAATTAAAGATAAGTTAATTCATAGGGAGTGTGTTTGAGTACTTTTTAGGGGTTTTTTGTAAGTAGGCTTCCCCTTGACTACTACCATCACTCTTTTTTGGTAAAGATTCTGACTTATCAGTCAAATAGGCTTTAGTTGAATGATTTTGACTATTGGCTCTTGCTGCCGTATCGGTAGGATGAATCTCGGCGGGTGCGCGAAAGTCCCCATCTGATAATAACGTAA
>CAJAHC010000444.1 GCA_903939355.1 uncultured Methylococcaceae bacterium
CCTGCCAATTTGCTGGTCGGCTCAAATTGATAGACAGCTATGATCCTACTACAACCACACTACCCCTTTATCATCTTTCTTTATTTGAGCCTCATCTTCAGGTAATAAATTGGATGGATATAATAAGAATTTTAACTTGTCTATATCAGAATATTTTCTCATACTGGCTTGAACATCTCTGATCAACTCAACTGCATATTCTGACCAACCAGCTTGATGCCTAATAGCCTCGACTGCTTTTGCTTCCTTGGCAAAATCATTCTCAGCCAATACGTTCTGAGTATTAGGCAGAGCCTTGCCTCTTCGATTCACAGTCTCGGCAAAGAATTCCTCTGAGCCTATCTCCTCACCGAATTGGACTAATTCATCTATTACCGCCCTTGAATTGGCAATGCCAGCTATTAACGGACAAAGCATTGAATATACTCGTATACCCTTTGCCCTAGCCAACTTTAATGCTTTCATACGTTCGGTTATAGATGAAGCATTAGGTTCGAGGATCGAAGAAATCTTGTCATTGGTTGATGTAATACTGAGACCAAGAATCACCCGACTTCGATATTTTTCGATAATATCAAAATCATCAACGACAGCAGCATTCTTTGTCAATATGCGAACTGTCCAACCAGGCTCCGCCAATATAGCCTCTAAACATTTTCTACCTAAGTTGTATTTCTGGGCGGCTGGACACCAAGCATCAACCGTAGTACATAACATAACCTGTCCTCTGTTCCAAGTATGTTTAGCATTGTAGGCCACTTTTGAGGCTATTTCAGGGTCTATGATGGCATAACCATCTTCAAATGGACTTTTCTTAGCAGCCTTGAATGAACTGTGCATCCGTAACAAAGATGCAGAACTACAATAGCTACAGCCGTGACTGCATTTTGTCCCAACATTCACTGAATATTGAGCTAACCCCTTTTTCTCGAACTCTTTGGTGCGACCAATGCCTTTGGTAAGGCTGGTTGTGTGAACATCAAACATATTCTTCATAAAAAACTCTCCAATAAATAAATTTGTTTAATTGTTATACACTACTAAATCTTAAAAGAGCCGACCTACCCATTGCAAGTCGGCTCTTATAATCAAATCAATACAGCTAAACCTTTTGCTCTAAAACTGCGAATTGAAAATCGTTAAAGCCATTTATACAGTTAAATTTATTCTCTTGGCTCTAAGCTTGCTAAATTTTAGGGGTCTAATTGTGTCCATATAACATTTTTTTGAATATACCATAGTACTCGCATTTAGTTTAACGCAGGCTCAACAGCAGATGCACCATAACAAAATCAACTATTATTCGCTGTTTTGCTGATCAGATGGTCCTTCCGGCTCAGGAGAGAAAATTTGAATTTTCTTAAAGTTCTTATCTTTTTGCAATTCATTTATGACTTTTTCCATGTCTTTAGTTTTGCTCATTTCCAAAAATGGTTTTAATGCGTTAGTGCATATAAAATTAATTTTATTTTTGTTCCATTCTATACTTTGCATAAGCTGTTTATCAAATTTTGGTTGTCCCTCACATGCACCATCAC
>CAJAHC010000445.1 GCA_903939355.1 uncultured Methylococcaceae bacterium
CCAATACAATGCGCACTAGTAGCACACGCAGAACTTATGGAATAATTGACCCCTTTTATTTTAAATGGTGTTGCCAAACAAGCTGTATTAGTACTGGACATGGTTCTAGGCACCATATAGGGGCCTACTTTTTTAACACCTTTTTCACGCAAAATATCTGCTGCGTCAACAATGTTGGACGTTGATGGGCCACCGGAACCCATTACTAGGCCGGTTCTGAAATTAGAAACCACAGACTCATCCAATCCCGAATCCTCGATCGCCTGCTGCATGGCAATATAGTTAAACGCCGCACCATCACCCATAAAGCGCTTAACTTTGCGATCAATAAATTCATTCAGATCAATATTAATGGCACCATGGACATGACTACGAAACCCTAAGGCTTCATAATCTTTTGCAAAGGTAATTCCAGAGCGACCTTGTTTTAAAGAATCAACCACTTCTATGGCGTTATTCCCTATACTTGAAACAATGCCTAATCCGGTTACGACAACTCTTTTCATTGCTATAGCCCTTAAAAGTTTTCTGTTGAAGTAAATAAACCAACTCGCAAATCAGTCGCTTCATAGATAACCTTACCATCTACTTCCATAGTAGCATCAGCTATACCCATAACGAGTTTACGCATAATTAATCTCTTCAAATTAATTCTATATATTACTTTTTTAGCGGTTGGTAATACTTGGCCTGTAAATTTAACTTCACCAACACCTAAAGCACGACCTTTTCCAGGACCACCCAGCCAACATAAATAAAATCCTACCAATTGCCACATGGCATCTAAACCCAAGCAACCAGGCATAACGGGATCACCTTGAAAATGACAGGCAAAAAACCATAAGTCAGGCGTTACATCTAGTTCAGCTATGATTTCACCTTTCCCGTATGCACCCCCTTCATCAGATATATAGGTAATACGATCCATCATCAGCATATTTGGGAGAGGTAATTGCGCATTATTAGGTCCATATAACTCCCCTCTACCGGACTTTAATAGTTCTTCGCGCGTAAAACTATGCTGTTTCTCCATGCTATTCGTACACCTTGATCATTATTATTATAAATAATTGGACATTATCTAACAGACTCTGAAAAAAATCAGCTCAATTTTTTATGAGCATACATATCGAATAACTAACTTGTTAGTTTTAATGTATTTATTTCAGTTTTGTCCACTTTACAAAGCCGAAAAATATGCCGCTAATGCTTTCATATCTTCTTCCGAAAGACTACCTGCAACAGCTTTCATCTGCCCATTACTTCGCTTACCTTCTTTAAAACTGTTTAGCTGTTTCACAAGATAATCAGGGCGCTGCCCTGCAAGTCTTGGGAACTGTCCATTACCTTGACCTGAGGAACCGTGGCATCCTTGACACATCGCCGCTTTAACCTGGCCTGATTTTACCAAATCCGCATCAGCCTTTCCGCTCACAGCCGGTTGACTCGCGTAATAGACTGCCAAATTAGTCATGTCTTCATCCGTTAAATTAGCAGCCATCGCCTGCATAACAAGATTATTGCGTGCTCCTGTTTTGAATGTACTCAATTGCTTAACTAAATATGAAGCTTGTTGTGCAGCTAAATGAGGCCATTGATCACTATTGCTTTTACCCTTAGGGCCGTGACAACCTACACAATTAGCCGATTTTTGTTCGCCAGCCGCTGTATCAGCCGCTAAAAGAGGCCTAGTTCCTAAACAAGCCAAAAACATAACGACCAAAAGAGAATAGTTACGTACGCACATAATTCACCCCACAAAAAGGATTAAACGACACATAATCCAAAATATCTACAGCAATGGTGTTATCGATTATTTGGATGACTCGAAATTTGAGAAAATTAACCATACTAGCCGGCATTAGCCCTTAAAAAACGCGACTTAATAGCCTGCGCCAATTGATGCACCGCCATCGCATATTTATTACTGTTATTATATTTTTTGATCACTCTAAAGTTGGGGTATATATGCCAAAACTCACTCCCTTCATAGGTACTTAGTTCAATTACAGCCGCATCATTAGCCGGTGCTGAGCGTTTTGCTACCGGATTGTGTAATTGCCAACCACTATTCGAAAAATAATGCGCTACACTCCCGACAGCATCCTTAGGGTGCCACAAATCTCGTCGCCCATCTTTATTAAAGTCTACGGCTAATTTTCGAAAACTACTCGGCATAAATTGCCCGTAACCCATAGCACCTGCCCATGAACCTTGAGGCATTAATGGATCAAAATTTTCATCACGCGTCATTAGTAAAAAATTCTCCAGCTCAGACATAAAATATTTTGAACGCCTTTGCGTATCAAAAGATAAAGTAGTTAAGGCATCAAATATACAAGTTTTGCCAAAATTTTTACCAAAATAGGTTTCAACACCAATAATTCCTACAATATACTCCGGATCAACACCATAAGTAGTACTCGCCAAGCGAATGGAATCGACATTATTTCGCCAAAACTCCACTCCACTATCAATATGTGAATCAGTAAGAAATTTATTACGGTAACGCGTCCAACTACC
>CAJAHC010000446.1 GCA_903939355.1 uncultured Methylococcaceae bacterium
GTAGTATATGGAGCATCGTCTAGAGAGGATTTAGATTGGTTAAATATATTACAACGAATATATTCTGCATTAATGCAGAATGGGATTGAACAAGACATTAACCCAACATTCAGACAAAGCTCCGATAATACTATGGGACCAGCAGAACCAAAAATAATTATTGATGAAAATCGGCGAGGTTATTTTTATTTATCCGATGATAGTAAAAGCATAGATGAATTTAGTTGTAAAAGGCACGACTTGATCTGACACTCGCTAGATATTTGGCATCGTTTAACTATAGTTAACTATGTCAAGTAGTTTAGATAAACAATAACAATAAAATAGGAGTGTCATTATGAGTACATTAGCAGAAAAAGTAATAAAACCAAAAGCAGGCTTGCTAGAATTAGCAAAACAATTGGGCAACGTTTCACAAGCATGTAAATATCTGGGATATAGTAGAGATAGTTACTATCGTTTTCAGAAACTCTACGCCGAAGGCGGAGAGTACGCACTACAGGATTTAAACCGCAGTAGGCCTAATATAAAAAATCGTGTCCCTGAGCATCTAGAAGAGGCTATCGTTAATTTAGCGATAGAAAATCCTGCATTAGGGCAAGAAAGGGCTGCTAACGAATTACGACAAAAAGGAATTATGGTTTCTGGTAGCGGGGTACGTTCTGTGTGGCTGAGGCACGTTCTGGAGAGCTTTAAAAAGCGATTAAAAGCCCTGGAAGCTAAGTCTGCTCAAGAAGGTATTCTATTAACAGAGGAGCAATTACAAGCCCTGGAACGGGCTACTCAAGCTAAAGAAGCTCACGGTGAAATAGAAACTGAACATGCTGGTTATTTAGGAGCACAAGATACTTATTTTGTAGGCACTATGAAAGGAGTTGGTAGAATTTATCAACAAACTTTTATTGATACTTACACTAAAGTAGCTTTTGCTAAACTATATACAGAAAAAACTGCTATTACAGCAGCAGATATGTTAAATGGTACCGTATTACCATGGTTTACAGAGCAAGGCATTGATTTATTACGCATCTTAACGGATCGTGGTACAGAGTATTGCGGTAAAATAGAAAATCATGCATATCAGCTTTATTTAGCTATAGAAAATATAGATCACAGTAAAACCAAGGTAAGAAGCCCTCAAACCAATGGAATATGCGAAAGATTCCATCGTACAATGAAACAAGAATTCTATGATGTTGCTTTTAGAAAGAAAATTTATAATTCTTTAGAAGAGCTACAAATAGATGTAGAAGAATGGTTGAAAAAATATAATATTTTTAGACCACATTCAGGGAAATATTGTTATGGAAAAACACCAATGCAAACTTTTTTAGATGCAAAACATATTGCATTAGAAAAAAACATTGGTACTATACTGAGACAATCAGACAGTTTGACCAATCTGGCACAAACGGCCTGACCAACGAGAGTGTCTGTCAGATCAAATCTAGATTTTTACAAATTAGAGCATGACTTAATTAACGTCAGTTCGTATATGGAACATCCCTAGTTGTCAAAGAATTTTTTAAACTTTAAATAATGATATGTAAGTCGCACTCGTATATCCGGCCTTTGAATGAAACTTTTTAGCTTCTGGCCCTAATGACATTCGCGCTCTTTCTTCCAAACGACGAAACGGTTTCTATTAACCATCGAACTGAACGGATTTAGAAAGAGCCGGTCTTACCTAATTATTCATCATTTATTATATTCTCCAGCAACTTTTAAAAAGTTATATATTAACTACTA
>CAJAHC010000447.1 GCA_903939355.1 uncultured Methylococcaceae bacterium
TGACTGAGGCCTGGATTTTTGAATGCCTGTGCAACGCTTGAGCGCCCATGATGATTCAAAACTTCAGCCAATTTTAGATCCAGATAAATGCATATTAGGACAGCAGGTTTTTCTAATAGGGATTTTCCGTTTAAAAAGCGATGAGTCAGTTCAATTGTCATGGTGTACCGAGAAACTGCGATGACAGTAAGGTGAAGCGAGGTGGTATGGCGAGCAATTCCAATAGATATGTCTTTTAGGATAAATAAATCCGGAATTAGTTTTAGTAATTTTTGATAATTTGATTCACATAATTTTTCTAGGCAATAGGATGTGTTTACTGGATTAACAAAACTCATGAGTGCTATCAGCGTTCTTGATAACAAGCATGTGCACTTGCAGTTTCCCATAAAATAACTTGTGCGACATTGAAGCCAGCCTTTTTAACATATTGATAGATCATTTTACTTAATACTTCAGCAGTCGGATGTTCATCAAGAGCAAGGAACCGTTCATTATTTGCAATTAACATTGGAATAATCGGATCATCTTTATGGAGCAAAAAATTATGATCAAGACAGTCATTTATGTAAGTCTCCACGCAATCTCTAACATCTGAGAAATCGCAGACCATATCTTGATTGTTTAATTCTTTCTGTTGTATTGAAATGGATGCTTTGACACTATGACCGTGTAAATTACGGCATTTACCCGCATGATTCATTAATCGATGTCCATAACAAAAATAGACTTCTTTGGTAATTGTAAACATAAGTGCAGGAAACTGTAGGTTTTTTTAAAATAAATAAAAATTGGATTAACTCTTTTTTGATAGGCTTTGAGTTAATATAAATAAAACATAATTTTGAATTAATATTACGTATTTATAGCTGAGCAATATATCCTTATACGAATTTTACTATAAAAATGCTCATGAAGCTGAAGGAGTTTAGTTACATATTGAAATTATTTAGAAAAGTTTACTGAATTTCTATAAAATCTACACTTTAATAACACCGTTTAAATCTCTTGGTATCCATGGATCTAAAATTTCTCGATTTTGAACAACCGATCGCTGAATTAGAAGCGAAAATAAAAGAACTCCGAAATGTGGAGTTTGATAACAATATAAATATTTCAGATGCTCTTAAACAATTGGAAGATAGGAGTCAGGCGCTTACTGAATTGATTTTCAATAATCTTACTGATTGGCAGATTTCTCAATTATCCAGACATCCAGGTAGGCCTTATACCTTGGATTATGTTGAACAAATATTTACTGATTTTTGTGAGCTGCATGGCGATAGGGCTTATGCGGATGATCCTGCTATTGTCTGTGGATTAGCGCGACTTGAAGGGCAGCCAGTGATGATTATTGGTCATCAGAAAGGTCGAGATACCAAAGAAAAAATTTATCGTAATTTTGGAATGCCTCGGCCAGAAGGCTATCGTAAAGCTTTGCGTGTGATGAAAATGGCAGAGCGGTTTAAAATTCCTATAATTTGTTTGATTGATACCCCAGGTGCATATCCTGGGATTGGCGCAGAAGAGCGCGGACAAAGTGAAGCTATCGCAAGAAACCTCTTTGAAATGGCTAAACTTAAAACCCCTATTATTTGTACGATTATCGGTGAAGGTGGTTCAGGTGGTGCCTTGGCTATTGGTGTGGGCGATCGGTTAATCATGCTTGAATATAGCACTTACTCAGTTATTTCTCCTGAAGGCTGTGCTTCTATTCTCTGGAAAAGCGCTGATAAGTCTCAACTAGCCGCTGAGGCTATGGGGATTACTTCTGATCGTATTCGTGAACAAGGCTTTCTTGATGAAGTTGTCAGAGAGCCTTTGGGTGGTGGTCACCGAAATTTTAAAATAATTAGTTTAAATCTGAAAGAAGCATTACTGCGACATTTAGCTGAGTTACAACATCAAGATATTGATAAAGTTTTACAAAACCGTTATGAAAGAATCATGAGCTTTGGTGTTTTTTCTGAAGAAATCGTCAAATAAGGTTGGCGATTTGAAATCTGGTCGGAAGTGTTTTAATTGAAAGTGTCTGGATAAAGAATCAGGTCATTTTAAAAAACATCGAGTTTATTAACTTATTGAAAATAGGGCTCTTATATTTAATAATCACCCTGATTCTATCAAGGTGATTATTAACTTTAACGAATGACTTAACGTGATTATTGGTAACTATTAAATGCTTTATAGTCATTTTCTTTGTCGAAGCTCATAACCTTATAAGCATCTTTTTTGCCGCCCATTTCCATGCCAGGTGTTCCCATTGGCATCCCAGGAACTGATATACCAACTATTTTTGGCCTAGTTTTTAGTAAATTTATGATGTCATTTGCAGGGACGTGACCTTCAACGATATAGCCATCTACTATAGCTGTATGACAAGAGGACATTGCTGCTGAAATACCATATTTTTGTTTTACAGCTTGGACATCTTCCGTCAGTATATCTTTGACATTGAAGTTGTTATTTTTTAGATGTTCCAGCCATTTGCCACAACATTCACAACTTGGACTTCTATAAACAACAATATCAATAGGTTTGTTAGTTTCAATACCTTCAGCCCTTGCAGCCATTGTGCAAGCGATGACGCCAATTGTAAGAATACGATAGAGTAGTTTCATAAGTGTGCTCTTTAAAATATTATGTATGGTAGATCGGGCTAAATTTATGGACGGCATCAACCATGGCCTTGACATGATCGGGGTTAATGTCTGGTAATATACCATGTCCCAGATTGAAAACATGGCCAGAACCTGTTCCGTATTTATGCAAAATGCATTTAACTTTTTCTATGATAATTTCTGGTTGCGCGTAAAGTGCGACAGGATCCATATTTCCTTGTAAAGCGACCAGATTACCTACGCGTGCACGTGCTTTTTCAATATCTGTTTGCCAGTCAAGTCCCAATGCATCATAACCAGAATCAGTCATGGTTTCTAGCCAAAGTCCGCCACCCTTGGTGAATAAAATAGTTGGAATTTGCTGTCCATCTACATCAGTTTTTAATAAGGCCCTGACTTGTTTAGCATAATACAAAGAAAACTCAATATAATCTTCAGAAGTCAACATGCCTCCCCATGTATCAAATAACATGACGGCCTGAGCTCCTGCCTCAATTTGTGCGTTAAGGTATGCGGCAACTGACTGGGCTAGTTTATCAAGCATGACATGCACTAATTTAGGCTGCTCATACATCAAACTTTTAATCTTTTGAAAGCTTTTGCTACTGCCACCCTCAACCATATACGTTGCAAGTGTCCATGGACTCCCTGAGAAACCAATTAGTGGAACACTGCCTTGCAAGGTTTTTCTGATCAAACGAACCGCATCAATAACGTATCTTAACTCGCTATCTGGGTCAGGAATAGGAAGTTTTTTAATGTCGGCTGCTGTTTTAATTGGATAGTGAAATTTAGGCCCTTCACCTTCTGTGAAATATAAGCCTAAACCCATGGCATCAGGAATAGTTAATATATCTGAAAACAGTATGGCAGCGTCAAAATCAAAGCGCCGCAGGGGTTGCATAGTTACTTCACAGGCTAGTTCAGGATTTGTGCATAGATTTAAAAAACTACCTGCCTGTTCTCTTATTTTTCTGTATTCTGGTAAATACCGCCCAGCCTGACGCATCATCCAAACAGGTGTGCGATCAGTAGGCTGTTTCAAAAGAGCTTTTATGAAGATGTCGTTTTTTAATGCTGTCATTATAATTGGTTATTGAGGGTTATAAGTATTAAGGTGTTGAGACTCTAACATACTATTTTTTAATTAATATTAGTGTGTTTTTGTAGTTGCAGGTGATGAATCAGGCTCTGAATTGTACCGCACTCAACCACTGAGTTATAAGTGCCAACGCAATTAAACCAATAACAGCAGCAACAAGGGTCAATTGTGAGCTATTATATTTTGGATTGTTATCATAATCAGCTAGTCTAGCGATAATTCGACCTGGAATACCTCCTGTTTCTAAGTAAATTTCTTTTACCAAAGCCTTGTTAATATCATTGAAACTTAGCTTCGACTGAGTTTTTAAAGATAAATACTGCAAAAATTCACAACATTGTGGCTTTGATAAAACAGGTATTTCAATTAAGTGACAATCATCAATAAAGCCAATGGAGTGATTTTTTGATTCCACTTCTTCGTTAGTTAAAACAAATATAACCCTAAGAATCGGATTATTTATTGCGTACTCAATGATCTTTTTAATAAGATTGGATTCTAAATATCCAGCATCATCAATAAGTAAAACTATTTTTTTTTGTAAATCAGTGTGCAAAGAAGATGTTGAGAGTTCCGGTCGTTTTGATTTTGTTTGATAAATGAGGTGATTAAACTGTTTTTGAATTAGATCGAAGTTCAACTCAGAATTACCTAATATCAAACAATATTGCCATGAATCATTCTTGTAATCTTGAAGTGCATTGAGTAAAGTAGATTTGCCAATTCCATCAGGCCCACAAATAATGAGAGCTTGTTTTGAATGAGTAATCAGGTGAATTAATAGCTCTAGTTTTCTGGTTCGATCTTGGGGTATAAAAGAGCTGATAGCTCTATTTTCCTGATAATTTAATAACATTATTTTAAGATGTGAACAATGGTCAATTTTTGCCGTAGTTTTCAAGCGTCTGAACTATCAGCTCATTTTCTACTTCTATAGGCAATGTAGCCGATCCAAGTTTGTTTAGCAAAATAAGTCTGATCTTACCGTTTACGTTTTTTTTATCTACGGCCATCAACTCAAGAAATTGATTAGTATTAAGCTGTGTTGGCGGTATTGTAGGCAGGTTGCATTTTTTAAATAACGCAATTATTCGATTAACGTCAACATCTGTTAACCAGCCCAGTCTTCTTGAAAGATCAGCCGCTTGACAGGTACCTATTGCAACTGCTTCGCCATGTAAATAGTTGCCGTAGCCAATGCCTGTTTCAATTGCGTGACCGAAAGTATGTCCTAAATTAAGGGTAGCTCTAACACCTGTCTCTGTTTCATCTTCAGAGACTATTTCAGCTTTATTTATACAGGACTGTTCAATGGCATATGCCAAAGCTTGTTTGTCTCGATCTAGTAATTTACTAACATTGTTTTCAAGCCACTCAAAAAAAACAATATCCCTAATTAAGCCATATTTTATGACTTCGGCTAAACCTGCTGATAACTGTCGATTGTCTAGGGTATTCAAAACATCTGCATCAGCGATAACACATTGGGGCTGATAAAAAGCACCAATCATATTTTTGCCTAAAGGATGATTGACGCCTGTTTTACCACCAACAGAAGAGTCTACTTGTGCTAATAAAGTGGTAGGTATTTGTAAAAAAGCAATGCCTCTTTGATAACAAGCTGCAGCAAAACCACCCATATCACCAATAACTCCACCACCTAAAGCTATAAGAGTAGAGTCACGACCAAATTTATTAGTCAGCAATTTGTCAAATATTTGAGTCACATATTCTAAAGTTTTAAATTGTTCTCCATCCGGTAAAATTACTGTTTGTACTTCATACTCAAGTAAATTATTTAAAATTTTATTCAGATACAAGGGTGCAATTATTACATTACTTACGATAATAACTTGTTTGGATTTGATGTGAGATTTGAAAATATCAGATTTATTTAATAAATCGGAGCCAATATAAATGGGGTAACTTCGTTTGCCTAACTCTACTTGTAATGTCTTCATTTGTATTAGCGATTAGCCGATCTATATTCTTCCAAAATATGACTGACAACTGCTTTGCTCTGCATAATTCCTGTGTCAATAATAAAATCTGAGCATGAAAGATAAAGATGTTCTCGTTGTACGAACAAGCTTTCTATGCGTTCTTTGGGATCTTCTGTTTTTAATAATGGTCGTTGAGTGTCTCTTCTGGTTCGTTCTAAAATTCTTTCTACAGAACATTGCAAATAAACTATAAAACCATTTTCTTTTAATAAGCGGCGGTTATCTTCTCGTAATATCGCGCCACCACCCGTAGCAAGGACAATTCCATCTAATTTTGTTAATTGTTGAATCATTTTCTGTTCGCGATCCCTGAAGCCTTCCTCACCCTCAAATTCAAAAATGGTTGGAATATCTACTCCGGTACTTTCTTCTATAGCTTTGTCACTATCGTAAAACGGTACAGTTAGTGATTTTGCTAATTGACGGCCTATTGTGGTTTTTCCTGCACCCATTAGTCCAATTAAATATATATTTTCTGATCGTGTCATCAACATACCATGATGGTTTTAAAACGCCCATTAGGGGGTTCATTAAAATCTGATAGTTTTTTGTAAGACTATCGTTTTAGATTATATTTGCGTAATTAACGAGCTAAATCAA
>CAJAHC010000448.1 GCA_903939355.1 uncultured Methylococcaceae bacterium
AAGTTCATTTTCTAGATGAATATCTTCCGGTTCTAGAAAATCTGCACTTACGTATTTTAGACCAAGTTCAATTTACAATTTTTGCTAAACAAACCACCTATTTTATAAGAAGCTTTACCATTCAAACGGATAACAACTATTGCTCACCGTTACACCTTGTTAGTAAGCCATTACTTAAAACCATAGATGATATATTGACCGGCCACTGTGAAAATGATGCCCTAAATAAATTATTGGTATTGACGGGAATGGCTTGGCAGGAAATTGATGTGCTTCGGGCTTATCGTAATTATTTTTTACAACTGGATCATAACACCACCAGAGCTAGTGTTCATCACGCCCTAATCAGCAACCCCAGCGTAACAGTAAATTTGTTTAAGTATTTTGAGGCTCGCTTCAGGCCCAATCCTGCCTGGATAGATCCGGTCATTAGAGAAGAACAGGCTTTATATCCTCTCCGTCTTAACTTGTTGGAAAGCTTGTCATCGGTTACTAATATCAATGATGATCGGATTTTACGCACCTTTTTCAATCTGATAGATGCCACCATGCGCTGTAATTATCATCTTAGGTTAACCTTAGATAATTATTTTATAGCTTTCAAAATAAATAGTTTGGGTGTTATCCATATGACCTCCCCTAGAACGAAATATGAAATATACATCCATGCCATTGATATGGAAGGTATTCATCTTCGTGCCGGTAAGATTTCAAGAGGTGGCATACGCTGGTCTGATCGCAACGATGATTTTAGAACAGAAATACTGGGACTCATGCAAACCCAAATCAGTAAAAATGCCCTAATTATCCCGACTGGTGCTAAAGGCGGTTTCGTTTTAAAAAAGAACCCTCTAAAATTTTTGGGTACTAACCTATTGTCAGAACCAAAAGAAGCCGGTAAAAAAGCTTACCTGACTTTAATTCGCGGCTTATTGGACTTAACCGACAATTACACAAACGACATTATCTATACCATCGAAAATATCGTCTGCCATGATAATCCTGACCCATATTTAGTCGTAGCGGCTGACAAAGGCACTGCCAGTTTCTCTGATATTGCCAACGCAGTATCTGCTGAGTATCAATTCTGGCTGTGCGATGCCTTTGCCAGTGGTGGTTCAAAGGGATATGACCATAAAGCACTCGGTATTACAGCGCGTGGTGCTTGGAAGTGCGTACAACGGCATTTTCAAGAATTGGGTAAAGACATACAAAAAGAAGCCTTTACTGTAGTGGGTATTGGCAGTATGGATGGTGATGTCTTTGGCAATGGTATGTTACTGTCACCCTGTATCCGCTTATTGGCAGCTTTTAGCGGACAACATATCTTCATTGATCCGCAGCCACTAACGAATGAAACCCCTTACAAGGAACGTAAACGTTTATTCGATTTGCCCGGCTCAAACTGGAGCGATTATGACCGCTCACTCATTTCTGAAGGTGGCGGTGTTTATGCACGCACTGACAAAGATATTCCACTGTCTGCCGAAGTAAAAAAATGGTTAGGTATACGTTATAAAACACTGGATGGAGAGTCTTTAATTCGTTACCTCCTAACCGCACCCATTGACCTATTATGGTTGGGCGGTATCGGCACCTATGTTAAAGCGCTTACAGAAAAGCACGAAGAAGTCGGTGACCGACATAATGACAATGTTCGCATAGATGCCGCCAACATAGGTGCGTTAGTCGTTGGCGAAGGCGCAAATCTGGGTTTTACTCAAAAAGCCCGCACCGAATACAGTTTGCGCGGTGGACGAATTAATACGGATGCCATTGATAATTCAGCAGGGGTTGATACCTCCGACCATGAAGTTAATTTAAAAATCTTGCTGACTATCTTACAAAAGAAACACCTTATTTCTGACTATCAACCCTTATTTATCAGTATGACCTCAGAGGTTTGCCAGCAAGTATTAACAAATAATTATGCCCAAAGCCTATGCTTGTCTTTAGACCGGATTCGGAGCTCTACAAACACACAAGGTTTTCTACAACTGGCTGAACACTTAGAGTCTACAGGCTATCTCGATCGTATTGTTGAATCTTTCCCACCCAACAAAACACTATTAGCCCGAGTCGGTCAAACCTTGACGCGTCCAGAACTTGCCGTTTTAATGGCGGCCAGCAAAATGTATTTAACCCAACAGATACAAAGCCAAGCCATCTTAATGCATGATGAATGCTGTGATGTTTATCTGCAGGCTTATTTTCCCAAGCAAATTATTGAACAGTTTAAAAACGAACTAACTTTTCATCCCTTAGCTAATGAAATTAAAGCCACTATCGTCAGTAATAAAATAATCAATCAAGCGGGTTGCAGCTTCTTGAGCTTTGAGTCCGAGAGTGAAACCACCTCAATATTGGATCAAGTCGCTTGTTACTTAACCTTTGACTGCATTTTGGAAGGCGATGCTTTTCGTCAAGCCATCTATGCTTTGGATAACCAATTAACAACTGACATTCAATACGAATGTTTGCTGCAATTAGAAAATGCACTAGCCGGATTTTGCCGCTGGGCTTTATTGCAAGGATTGAGCATTCGCCCTACTACCCAAACCCTGCAATATTATGGTCAATATCTACAAGAATTTAAACACTATGTTGCCCACCACGATAATAAGCAAACCAGCCAACAACTGGACGAGTTAAAAGCAAATGGCTATTCAATTGAACTGGCACAAAAAATGGTTTTATTCACCAGCCTTACAGATTTTCCGTTGCTGGTTGCTTTAGCCAAAGAAACTAAAGCCGATTTCATTGCCCTCTTTACATTATTTAAGGAAATAACTGAGTATTTGACGTTACAGGACATTGGCGAACAATTGGCAACCATGCACCCTCATGATTTCTGGGAACAAAAAGTATTAACGGATCTACAAGCCGAGATAAAAAGGATTGTCGGGGTATTGGCAAAAAAAATAGTACTTAGCAAAACATTCAGCTGTGCCCTATATTTTGAAAAACCAGCAGAACAGCAAAAACTGGCTCACTACCAACATACCGCCCAAGCCATTAAAAATACAATGCCGATCAACTTAATACCTTATATCGCTTTAACCAAGGAACTGGAGAACTTAATCAACTAAACTCGAACTTATAAACTGCTTTTTTGCTTTTATAGTAGCCTTAATTAATTTACCCGATAGAATGGGTAATCTTGTTCAGTTTCTTATAAGGAAACTCCAATAATCTTCCCGAGATTAAAAATGAACCATCGCCATTTTCTTAAACCTCGTACACTAAGCCAACTAATAGCCCTTTTACTGGCCTGCCAAAGCGATGTCTGGGCTGATAATAACTGGAGTTATCATCAAAATAGCGACAGTTTGACCAATCAAACCTATAGCTTTGCCCAATCACCCCTGCCGCGTCCTGGTCTTTATGATGACATGATGCTGGAAATTATTTGCCAAGAAAATAAATTAAAAGCAGTTATTGAAGCAGACGATTTGATTACCTCCCAAGGTAATCGCTTTAATGTAGAGTATCAGATCGATAAAAAGACCCCCGTCAATATTCAAATGAAAACCTTTACCAACTCCAAACGCAAAGGCTACACAGAAGAATTTTCGGTGCGGCTGGCAGAAGATTTATTAACCGGACAAGCTGTGTTGTTGCGAGTTAACACCATGCTAAGAACCATACTCACCATCTCTATCCCTCTGTATAATGCTGCAGAACCTATCAAAAAAGTATTTGCCGATTGTGGCCTCAATCTTTCAGATAAAAACGCCAACAAACCGGATTACAGCTTAAGCGACTTTGAACAAGACTTTGGCAAGCTATCTTTAGAGCAACAGCAAGAACTATTAAGTAAAATCAAAAAGCTAATTCCAACAATAAAATAATGTCATTTTATCAGCGTTAATATTACCTAATAAAGATGATGATATGGCCAAGCGCTCTGATCTACTGATATTAAGTTCCGTTAGACTTATTATCAGGTGCTTATCGAACTGATCAGTCTATTAATAAAATCAGCAGTA
This sequence comes from uncultured Methylococcaceae bacterium, assembly GCA_903939355.1. Classification (GTDB taxonomy): domain Bacteria; phylum Pseudomonadota; class Gammaproteobacteria; order Methylococcales; family Methylomonadaceae; genus Methylobacter_C. The sequence continues at coordinate 3,990 of CAJAHC010000448.1, forward strand.
ACGCTGGTGTGATCGTTAAAACACAATCACCTTGTAGATTGAAATAACCATTGCTTTCATCTCAAGAAAA